>JAKJDO010000032.1 GCA_022705905.1 Patescibacteria group bacterium | reverse complement strand
ACTACTTGGTCTTTCTTAAAGACTTTGTCATTCTCCACATTAATTAACAGCTGCCGATAACGCGCCTCGTGAGCCTTTTCAGCTTCACCAACCTTGCGGAAGGATTCAGCAATATCGCTATGGCCCTCTTCTTCAGCTTCTTCGGCCATTTTCGGATACATAATCTGGTTTTCATAATTCTCACCACTAATGGCAGACTGTAAATTAACCGCAGTATCGCCAATCATTTCTAAGGCCTTAGCCCATAATTTAGCATGCTCTTTCTCATTGTCAGCGGTCTCTTCAAAGATATTGGCAATCTGGATAAAGCCAGCTTTACGGGCCACTGAAGCAAAGTAAGTATAACGATTACGGGCCGCTGATTCACCGGCAAATGCATCTTGTAAGTTTTTAGTGGTTTTTGGTCCAAAATTAGACATAAAATAATTTTTTAAAAAATAAAATAAATAATAATATAATGTCCTTTATTTTGTAAGGAAAAAATTATCCCCCACAAACTTTTTCCATAATTATTTCACGGTTCATTAACCCGAACATTAAAAGCTTTCAGATTGACCACAATAACTGCTGGCACGTTGTTATAATGATACAACAAGATTTATTTTTAAGCAAATCTGGGGCCGTACTCTTGTCTTGGGCGTTTTTATGAGCTGTTGCTGAATTTACCAGGGTGTTATATAATAAAGTCAATAAACTTAATAATTAACAATCCACAAAGTTTAACTTTTGTTAAAGTTTGTGCTAGACACAAAAACATATGGGACTATTTTTAACAGGACTAGCCATACTCGTTATATTTCTTATCCTCATCGGCTTAAGGGTTATTAACCAATACGAACGTGGGGTCGTTCTAACACTGGGAAAATACACCAGCACCAGACAACCAGGACTAACGTGGCTTTTAGCTGGTTTTCAAAAAATGACAAAAGTGGATATGCGTATTACCACTACCGATATCCCCCAACAGGAAGTTATAACCAAAGACAATGTGCCTGTCGGCATCAATGCCGTAGTATATTTTCAGGTGCAATCCGCAGAAAATGCTATTTTAAATATTAAAGATTATACCCTGGCGGTTTCTCAATACGCGCAAGCCGCGTTACGCGATGTTATTGGGGGAATTGAGCTTGACCCCCTGCTATCAGAAAGAGAAAAAATAGCGGAAGAAATTCAAAAAATCGTTAGCGACGCCACGCAATCATGGGGCATATTGGTTACAGATATTAAAATTCAAGATATTGAATTGCCGGCTGACATGAAGCGCGTTATGGCCAAACAGGCAGAATCGGAACGAGAGCGTCGAGCCGTCATTATCCGGGCAGAAGGAGAATTCCAAGCCTCAGAACGATTAGCCCAAGCGGCCAAGGTTCTTAGCTCTATTTCCGGCGGTATTTCTATGAGAACTCTACAAACGATTGAAAAAATAAATCCTGATCCGTCAAAAACAGTTATCTTTGCTTTGCCAGTAGAAGTGCTCGAAGGCATTCAAGCAATTTCTCAAACAGTAAAAAAAGCTAAATAAATTTATTTTATCTCCTTTAAAAAAGATTCGGCTAATTGAGCAGTTTCAGAACTAGGCTGGTAAAAACTTTTCCAAACAACAACAATATCGGCATCATTAAAAATGGCTCGCTGCACCTCTCTTATGGTATCGCCTCCAGCCACAGCGACTAAGGTATTATAATTGCCTTTGATTTGTTTTATCTGGTAGAAAGGAATCTGCTTTTCTTTAGAAAATTCGCTTTCGTCAACTCCCCGATGTAGCATAACAACATCTGGGAGTTTTTTTAGTTTTTTCAAGACAGCCAGGGCATTTTCTATATTCATCATATCAATCATTGAATCAATATTGAATTTTTGACATTCCTCAATAAAAGCATCAATGGTTTCTATTGGCGCAACGCCAAGGCAGGTGGCAGCATTGGCCCCAGCATGAGCCATCATTTCTACTTCACGCGGGGCTAAATCCGCGCATTTATTATCGGCTACAATATAAGTGCCAGCCGGGACCATTGATTTTATTTGATCAATAGCCTCAGTGCCATATATTTTTATCAAAGGCGTCCCGACTTCAATTAAAATTCTATCTGACTGGGGAAGCTGGGCAATAATTTCCTCAGCTTCTTCCAATGTGCTGTTAAGCGCAATATGAAGATATTTCTTCCGTCTTTCTAGCCTTTTGGGTTTAGATAAAGCTGATGTTTTAGCTGGAATAACTGCTTTATTTTGAAGAAGCTGAACAACAATGTCTTCGGCCCCTTCCAACGTGCCATTAAGCGCTATATGAAGATATTTTTGCTGTCTTGCTAGTCCTTGCGGCTTAGGTACAACAGCCGGTGTTGAAGTTGGAATATCTACTTCATTGGAAGGCAAAAGATTACGGATATTGGTAAGATCAACGCTCAAATTAGTTCTATCTAAATTAGCGTGAGGCTGAGTAGTTTTTTGCCGGGTGGCAAGATGAGAAGATAATAATGTTGAATTCTTTATCTTCATAATAATGCCCACCACCACAAGAATAACGCCCAAGGCTGGATTTGTTAAAAAAGCAAAAAAAAGAATAACAATTACCAACCCAATTGAATTAAATTTTTTTGGCGCTTGCTGCTGCATAATTTCACTTAACTAATTTCAAAAAGTCTTCTGCCAATTTAGCGGTATTTTCTGGCGAGTCATAAAAGGAACGCCAAATAACAGCGATATCTGCATCATTAAAAAAAGTTCTTACAACATCACGCGGCGTTTCACCGCCAGCCACAGAGATTAAAACTCCTCCATAAGCTCCTTTTATACGGTGAATTTGCTCATATGGAATCCGTTTTTCTCTATTTTTTTCATTTTCGTCCACGCCACGATGTAAAACCACGACAGTTGGCAATTTTCTCAATTTCTGTAAAATCTCAAAGGGAAATTCCACATTCATCATATCCACCATAGAGTCAATGCCAGCCTTGTCGCACTCACTAATAAACTCGCTAATAGTTTCTATTGGCGCTAACCCTAAACAAGTGGCCGCAGAAGCGCCAGCTTTAGCCGCCGCCTCTACTTCCCGGGAACCCCTGTCCATACACTTCAAATCAGCCACGATATAGCCTGGCTGGCCTATTTTCTCGCTCCACCAATTTTTTAGGGCAAGTATTCCCCCGCTACCATATCTTTTAACTAAAGGGGTGCCGGCTTCAATGATAATCTTGTCGGAGGCCGGCAGCCTAGCAATCATATCTCTGACCTCATCAAGAGAACGATTAAATGCTATCTGAAGATATCTCGTTTTACGGCTAAGCATAAATATAAATATAATAACTTTATTATATCTAATCTTTAATAAATTGCCTAGCCCATGTATAAGCCTAGCTTATTTTACCTTCCTTCAGAGTCCGAAATGAGAGTGAACTTATTCAACAAATAAAAACTAATCAAATAATTTTATATACTGCCGATAAGCAAAAACTTTATTCCTTTTTCTGCCGGTTGTTTCTTCTAGAATTTCTAATCTAACTAATTTATTGACTAAGGCCAATGCATTCGGATTTTTTAATTCGGCTATCCTTTCAACGTCTTTAATAGTGATAAGTGGCGTATGAAATAAAGAATTAAAAACTAACGTCGCTTTAGGGGTGGACCTTCCTAGAGATGAAATTTTATTCAATCCATCTCCACGTAGTTTCAGTATTTTTTTGCTCGTTTCAACCGCTTGTTCAGCAGTAACTGCTACTCCTTCAAGAAAAAACTTTAGCCAGCCCTCAATATCATCTTTTTCATGAAAAGCATTAAGACGGTCATAGTATTCCTGTCTGTATCTTTTGAAAAAATCCGAAAGATAAAGTAGGGGCTTATCAAGAATTTTTTGCTGGCAAAGGTAAAATGTAATTAAAAGACGCCCAATTCTGCCATTACCATCTAAAAACGGATGAATGTTTTCAAATTGGGTATGAAGCAATCCAGTTTTTAGTAATATTGGCATAGGAGATTTATCATATAAAAACTTCTCAAAATTATCCAACAAACTCATTATTTCCTGAGGTGGAGATGGAACAAAAGACGCTCTTTGAATACTTGTCCCACCTATCCAATTTTGAGATTTTCTAAATTCTCCCGGCTCTTTCCCCTCACCTCTTACTCCTTCAAGTAGAATTTTATGGATATCTTTTATTAACCTTAAAGAAAGCGGAAAAGTTTTTAATCGCTCCAAACCATAATTCATTGCTTTAATATAATTCAGAATCTCATCAACATCTTTGCGAATTTCTAAATCTCCCACTTTGGCTTCTGCTTTTAACACATCGGCAAAAGTAGCTTGTGTGCCTTCCACTTGGCTTGATAAAGTCGCCTCTTTTCTTATGTACATCAATATAAAAAAGTCCGCATCGGGCAATGTTTCAGCAATTCCATCTAATCGACCCAATGCCAAGTCCGCCCTTGAAAGTAAAGTTTGAAATTCATCGTCACTTTGAATTGCAAAAGGCAAAAAATTGGGCATAAATGCCTTATATTGTAATTCGCCTTTTAGTTGATTAATATATTTTCCACTTCTCATAATTTTAGAACCGTAGATACCATATTTTTTATCTACGGTTTGTAGTGTAAATCGTAGATAACTTATTGTCAATCTTTTTCTGTCGTAGATAACTTTTTCATTATCTACGTTTAATTTAAAAAATCATCTAAAAATCCTTCTATAGACCCGCAAAATTGCTTCGGGTAGTGGCGGATAACTCAATTTTTTGTTTTATATCTTTAAACTCGTCATCAAAAGTTTCATCGCCCAAAGAGAAAACATAGATTGGGATACAAAATTATCTTGATAATGTAAAGAGAAATCAGTCCACCTTATTTTGCCTTCCTTCAGAGTCCGAAATGAGAGTGAACTTATTCATATAAAATACACTAAACCAGACGCTCTAATTCTAGTGGGCCGGGTAGGATTCGAACCTACGAAGACATAAGCCAGCAGATTTACAGTCTGCCCCAGTTGACCGCTTTGGTACCGACCCAAAAATCTTGGAGCCGTCGTCGGGACTTGAACCCGAGACC
>JAKJDO010000012.1 GCA_022705905.1 Patescibacteria group bacterium | reverse complement strand
ATGGGAGTTTGCGAAGAGCCTTACTGCGGCGACGGCAAAGTAGATCCGGGCGAGCAGTGCGATGACGGCAACAATGACAACAACGACGGTTGCAGCGCGCAATGCCAGATGGAAAAAGGCTCATTAACTATTTGCAAATATAATGATTTAAATAAAAACAGCGTTTACGATATTGATGTTGACGCGCCTTTAGTCTGGAATATGACAGTGACTTATCCGAGCGGCGCGACGACAACAATACAGACAGCCAGTTCTACCGGTTGCTACGAGCTATTAAATTTGCCTTATGGCACTTATCAGGTAGAGGAAGAGATGCTTTCCGGCTGGATAAAATCATATCCGAATGACAATCCAACATCCGTAACTATTAACTCAGATAATGAAAGTCAAAATGTAACCTTCTTAAATTACGAGCAGCCAGTTACACCCAAATACGGTTCAATCAGAGTCTGCAAATTGATAGATAGCGACGGTTTAGCATCAACTACCGATGACCAGTATGCAGCCACGACTTCTAGCTGGACTTTCAGTTTAATAAGTTCGACCGGAACAACGACAAAGTCTACCACCGAAGGTGATAATTGCGTATTGTTCAGCGAGCTGTCAGTCGGCGTTTATTATGTCAATGAAATAGAGCAGGCCAGCTGGCAACTAATTGATCCGGCCGTAAACGATATTGAGGTCAATTTAGGCGCGGAGGAAAATAAAGTTTTAACTTTCATCAACTCCGTGATTGTCGTGCCAAAAAGTTCAATCTCTGGCTATAAATACAACGATGCCAACAACAACGGTGTAATTGATAGTGGCGAGCAAAAAATGAGCAATTGGACAATCCAATTAATCGGCTGTCCATACGCACCGCTCGGAACCAGCACTATCCAGTATTTGCCCAACAGCAGCTGGAATAATGTTTCAACCGGCACCGAGCCAGTCGCCGGCCAATGCTTAGTTATCGCCACAACCACCACTGATAGTATCGGTTATTACGAATTCACTGACTTAGAAGAAGGCGATTATGGCGTCAGCGAGTTAATAGCCGCTAGCGGCTGGCTGCAGACTTATCCGGCCAACGATACGTTCTATTACTTTAATTTGCCGGCTAGCGCCAACCGAGAAAACATTAATTTTGCTAACTATAAGCCGGGCGAAGTGACCGAGCCTTACTGCGGCGACGGCAAAGTAGATCCGGGCGAGCAGTGCGATGATGGCAACAATATTAATGGCGACGGCTGCAGCGCTACTTGCCGCCGAGAAGGCGGTGGCGGAGGTGGCGGAGGTGGCTACATCGAAACTTTTAATATTTTTAACACCATCGTTAGCGAAGAGGATTGTAATGTGGTTGTCACCTGGAGGACTAATTACGGAGCCACTTCCCGCGTTTATTATGATACCGAATCGCACGGCGCTTCAACCTTGCCGGACGTTGATTATGCGTATTCAACTATTGAAGACGTAACGAAAATTACCGGACATAGAGTTAAGATAGTCGGTTTACAGCCAGGCGTCACTTATTATTTCCGCGCTTATTCCCAGGAAGCCACCGGCAAATCCAGCCAAGAAATAGCTTATAAATTGCCTGATTCCTGCGGGCCAACCGTTAGGGGCGAGGAAGGCAAGCCAGTATTGTCTATTACCAAGGCCGTAAATACCGAATTTGCCAATCCGGGTCAGAAAGGCATTGAGTATTTAATTACGGTCGCGAACAAGGGCAATTTGACTGCTTACGGCGTCAAGCTTAAAGATTTACTGCCTAGCGGCTTAACCTATAATGATTTGCCGGACGATACCCGTTCTTGGGATTTAGGCGATATGAATCCGGGCGACAGCAAGGCCGTTATTTATCAGGTTAATGTTAATAATGACGCGCGCGCTCAGGTTTATACCAACACAGCCGAAGCATCAGCCGCTAATGCCGATACGGTTAAGGTTACAGCTGATTTAGAAGTTAGAACCGTTAAAGTTCTAGCCATTACCGGTTTTAGCATCGCGGAATTTATTGTTATGCTGATTACTCTGAGCAGTTTAGTCGGTTTAAGCATATTCTTAAGAAGGAAGACCGCTTTAGAAGAATAAAAGTTGCGTTTAAAAATAAAAGCTCCGTCCAGTGTTTAGCCGGGCGGAGCTTTGCTTTAGGGCCATTTTACATTTTTACGTTTTTGTGTTCTTTTTAATTTTACTCTTGACTTTTTTTAAACAAAGTGGGAACATATAATAAATAAAACATTTACCTTATTTTAATCCTGAATTCATAAATTAAAGGTTTATATATGTTTATATATTATATATAAAAACAAGGAGAAATAATTCTTTATTGTTTATATTAATTTAAAATTTATGCACTCAAGTTCATTCAAGGAGCTTTTGTCGCCGAAAGTAAAAGAGGCGAAAGAAAAAATTTATAAAGCTTTTGTTGTCTTTAGCATGGCAACATTAATTCTTAACATGTCCGTCGTAGGCGTGTTTTTTGTTTTTAACCCTAAACCGGTAGTTGCCATTGAACAACAACTTTTTTATTCAGGCATGGAAGAGTCGACTTTCGCTGATTGGGGATATAGAAGTACTAAGTGGCAACAAAACGGCAGCGATCATGCCTGTGAAAACAAAAGCGCAGCGGTTAAGAAAACTGATGGAGATGCCGATATAATTACCTTTGGTATTAACACTACTGGTTATATTGGTTTGAAATTAAGTTTTTCCTATAAAATTGCTCAAAGTCTTGAGCCTAACGACCATGTTTATGTTCAGTGGTCATCCGATGGCACAACATGGACTACACTTCATCATTATACTAATCAGTCAACGGGAAATTGGAAAGTCGCAAGTTCAAGTTTGCCTTCCAGTGCAGAAAACAAAACTGATTTAAAAATTCGTTTTAGAGCAAATCTTGATTCAAACCGCGACGAATTCCTTTTAGATTGTGTTAAGCTAACCGGCAGTTTAAATTGCACTGATAATGACGATGATGGCTACGCAATTGAAGGTGGAGCCTGTGGCTCGGTTGATTGCAATGATAATAATCCTGATTCTTGGAGAATTGACAGTTTCTGGTATGACGGTGACTCTGACGGTTATCACGGAATCTATTCCACTAGTGGTCCTGATGGTAAAATATCTATTTGCTACGGCCAAGATATTCCTGAAGGGTATTCAGATAAAACTGAAGGCGTGGATTGTAATGATGAAAATAACGCCGTCAATCCGGGCGCAAAGGAAATTTGCGATGGTTTAGATAATGATTGTGATCAAGATGTTGACGAGGATTTAACTCCTCCGGCGGCTTCTAATCAAAACGGTGTTTGCTCAGGCGCCACTCAGATTTGTACAGGTTCTGGCGGCTGGGTAGACGATTATAGCAATATACCTTATTACGAAGAAGAGGAGGGAAGCTGTGATGGCTATGATAATGACTGCGACGGGTCAACTGACGAAGGTTATAATGTCGGCGCAACTTGCACGGTTGGTGTTGGCGCTTGCGCCGCAGAAGGCTTTTATACCTGCGCCGCGGCTTTTGATGGTACCGTTTGCGACGCTGTACCCGGCAACCCGACTGAAGAAATTTGCGGCGATGGTATAGATAACAATTGCGACGGATCGGTTGATGAAACTTGCGAATGTACAACTTCTGAAACTATGCCTTGCGGACAGACTGATGTCGGCGCCTGCCAAATGGGCCAAAAGACTTGCACTGAAAACGGAGTTTGGGGAGAATGCTTCGGAGCCGTTTATCCGACTGAAGAAATTTGCGGCAACGGTATAGACGAAGATTGCAATGGTCGCGATTTAGCCTGTCCTAAGCCAGTGACAGTCAGCGCCAGCAAAATTGTCTGCGATGATGAAAAATATCTGCCGGACTGGAGCGGCGATAGCGTGACCATCGGTAAAGATACGGCAAAAAACTATGTTAATAATATTAATAAAAAATATAAGAAAAATGTCTGCCACCTAGAATCCGGCTGGGTTTTTCAATGGACTAATAAAGGTTTAGCAAATCCGGGAAATAATTTAGGCGAGGTTGACTCTTGGAATTCAACCGACCCGACCGATAGCAACGGCAAGACCACCTTTACGGTTGATTCCACAAAAGACATTTACGTCCGCGAAGCTATGAAGCCAGGTTATCTTAATTTTAGCGGTAAAATGGGGGGGAGGCACTTCTAAGAGCGCGGAAATGTGGTGCTACAATGACGTGGAAAATTATGATAATTATGATTTTATCAGAAGTCCGAAGAGAGGCAAAAACTATTATTGCTTAGCTTTTAACGTGCAAACCAGTCAAGCAGACGGAGTAATAAGCGGCATGAAAGTGAATGATAAAAACGGGGACCAGAATCAAAGTGATGATGAGGAGTTTTTAAGCGGTTGGGAAATGCAACTTAAAGATGCGGCTGGCGGCTTATTAGCCACCGCTACTACTGATGAAACCGGCGAATATAGGTTTACCGGCTTAACAGCAGGAGTTTATGAGGTGTGTGAAGTTATGCAATCAGGTTGGATAAATACGAGCCCGATGTGCGCTCAAGTTGAATTGACAGAGAGCAATATGAATCAGGGTCCAGACTTCTTTAACCGTCAATTAGAAGAAGGTGAAGAAACCGGCACTATTACTGTTTGCAAATACGATGACCAAGAAAATAATGGTCAACCAGAATTGCTTGTTGGCGAATGCAATTCCGAACAATCTCCGGCAGATTACGCTGTATATAAAAACGGTTTTTATTGGGCTTGGGCCAGTCCTTGTTCCGGCGGTTGCAGCACGGTTGAACCGATTAAAGTTCCTGGTTGGAGATTTGCCACAGAGCAAGAATGGGCATCTCGACCGGATGTAGCCGATTTTGGCACGCCCGATAGCTTTAAATGTGCAGCTTCTCATTTCGATTACACATATTTGCACTGCGATTATAGCGACGCCGCCTCAGGTTATTTGAGTAGAATACCCAACGGAGAACATCATGAAACTTGGCTGATATATGATTGCAGCGCCCAACGAGATGACCTGCTTATCAGTAAGGCGTCTGCAATTTGGAATAGTCTAATAGATTTTGTAACTCCTAAATCCGCTCTGGCTATCTTTATGCTAGGCAACCCGTTGTCTGGTTGGACGATCAACCTTAACGCTACCGATGAGAGCGGTTATTCAAATTCAAAGGTAACTGGCGAGAGCGGTTGTGTTGAATTTACCGTTCCTTATGGCTCTTATCGTATAGCCGAAGTAATGCAGACCAATTGGTCGCAAGTTACGCCAGGAGGCGATGGTTATTATGACGTTACTGTTAATAGTGACAATAAGACCCCGACTTTCTTTTTTGTAAACCACTATACTCAACCGGAAGAGCCTATTCTTGGTTGTACTGACCCTACGGCCTTGAATTATAATCAAGGGGCTACGCAAGATGATGGTAGTTGTCAGTATTCTCAAGGCGGCGGCGGCAGTGTTGGCGATAGCAGCACAACTTCATACGGCGGTAGCGTTTTTGAGAGCACAGCTTCCGGATCAACTCCTCCTCAGGTTGTTGTTAAAGGTGAGGAAGGTGCTCCAAGTTTGAAAGTTACCAAAGCGATAACTTCTGACTTAAATTTTGCCAGCCCTGGTCAGAAAGATATTGAATATACTGTGACGGTTACTAACAACGGCAATATGACCGCTTACGGAGTCGTTTTAAAGGATACCTTGCCGGCAGGCGTTAGCTTTGCCGACGGCTCGGCTAATCCGCGCACTTGGGACCTAGGAGATATTGAAGCCGGTCAAAGCAAGGCCGTAGTTTATAAAGTGAATATTGAAGCCGGCGCCAAAGCTATGTTGTACAAAAACGTAGCTGAAGCCACAGCTACTAACATTGATCAGCCGGTACAAGCGAGCGCCGATTTGGATGTTAGAGCGGTAAGCGTTCTAGCGGCTACTGGTTTTAATGCGATTGAATTTGCCGCTCTACTGATAGCTTTCTTATCTTTAGCTGGCACCAGTCTCTTCTTAAGAAGAAAGATGACAGTTAATGAAAATTAATTTTTCCGACAATAAAAAGAAGGTAATAAGAGCTCTAGTTTTTACACTAGAGCTCTTAGCTCTGACCTTGCTTTTGTATATTTTTATTTTGCCGGTTTATCCGTTAGCCGGCTACAAATTTTTTATAGCCGACAATGAAAATATCGCTATTGACGCCAAAGACGAACAGGCAGTAAAACAAAAAACAGAGGAATATAAAAATTCATTTCCGCAGTCGGAGTATGCGGTTTCGCCCAACCGTTTAATTATTACCAAAATCGGGGTTAACGCGCCGATTGTTGAAACAAAGAACGAGCAATATGGCTTAAGCAAGGGCGCCTGGCATATTCCGGAAAGTTCGACTCCGGATAAAGGCGGCAACACTGTTATTACTGGTCATCGTTTTAAGTATTTGCCGCCGAACAATTTAACTTTTTATTTATTGGATAAGCTGGAAGTAGGGGATATAATTGCCGTCATTTGGAAAGAAGAGAATTATTATTACCGCGTCCGAGAGACAAAAGTCGTGCCTGACACCGATTTTTCAGTTCTTAATCCTTCAGACAAACCGATTATTACCTTATTTACTTGCACACCGATTTACTCAACAGAGAAGAGGCTGGTGGTGGTGGGGGATTTGATTGAGTAATAAAGGTTTTTGTGTCATTTCGACCAGAGGGAGAAATCCCTTGTATTGAGCAATATTATTCTTTAAGGGATTCCTCGTTAGCACTCGGAATGACAACTTTCGAGTGTTTCATAAGTAAATTTGACATTTTTTAACTTTCTTGCTATAATCTTTTTGTAATATGGATAATAAAAAGAGCAACAAAAAGTGGCTAATTTATTTAATTTTAGACGGTTTTATTATAGAACTGCTTCGTTTTTTGTATAAGCTTTTAGGCGGTCAGGAAGCCATTAAAAAAAACTGGAAAGATTTTATCAAGGAAGAAAAAAGAGAAATAAATGAATTAAAAACCGGTAAAGAATCTTTTAAAGAGTATTGCCGAGATTCCTGCACCTTGTTTGTTGATTATTTTGTGCCGAGCGACTGCAACGACTATCGCCCTAAATTTTTACGGCCGAAATCATTAGTTATAGTTTTGGTGGCAATGATGGCTATGAAATTTTTTGTGACCGGTTACTTGTTTTTAATTTATCCGAACGAAGCGCGGATGGAAAGCCAGATGACGGCGGAAATTTTTAGATTAACCAACGAAGACAGAATAAAAAACGGTTTGACGCCCTTAAGTCTTAATGCAAGCTTAAGCGTGGCGGCTTTAGCCAAGGCGGAGGATATGGGGTTAAATAATTATTTTGCGCATTACGGTCCGGACGGCAAAAAGCCATGGGAGTGGATTGACCGCAGTCAATACAGCTATGTTTTGGCAGGCGAAAATTTAGGCATGAATTTTTCTACGGCTAACTCCGTGCACGTAGCATTAATGGAGTCGCCATCGCATCGACAAAATATTTTAAATGAAAAATATACGGATATCGGTTTGGCGGTTATCAGCTGCACAATAGACGGTCAAAAAACTAATGTTTTAGTGGAAATGTTCGGCAGACAGAGCGCTACTAAATTAGCCCTCGAAGTTAAGCCGGCGTCGGCGGCGACCGAAATAACGCCTAAAAACGAAATTCCGACAACTAATACGACGACACAGGTATTGGGCACCGATAAAACAGCCAGCGAGCAAAAAAACGAAAAAAAAGAGCCTGAAGTTAAGCCAGCCGCTCCGGAAACAAAAGAAATAGCCCAGGCGACTCATTTCACTTCCCAGACTGAAGCGAAGGAAGTTGAGCTAATTCCGCAAGCGCCGGAGACTTTGCCTGCAGATAACGACGCTATTGACGCTAATTTTGTCGCCAGTATAGAAATTGACAATGAAGCCAATCTTAATAATGAAGTTAAATTAATAGCGCCAGTTCAGGAAAAGAAAATTGGTTTTGCCACCGGCATAGTTAAAACTACTAAGATAATTTATTTATCCGTTTTGTCTCTTATGATAATCGCGCTTTTGATAAATATTTTTGTCCGGTTTAAAGTCCAGCATAAACCGATAATTATCCAAACTATGGTTGTTATTTTATTGATTGCTGGCATAGCAGCGACAAAATGGCATATTTTAGAGAGCATCAGCGGCTATATTAAGATTCTATAAAACATAATTTTAATATCATCTTAAAGCGCGCTTGAGTGGCGCGTTTTAAAATAGATCGTGTCATGCCGGACTTGATCCGGCATCTCGTATTGATACAAAAAGACAAGATCCCGGATCGCGGTCCGGGATGACAATAAGATGAAAAATAAAAACAATAAAAAAGTTATCATAGCTATTTCTGGCGGAGTTGATTCTTCGGTTGCAGCTAAATTATTAAAAGACTCAGGGTACGATGTTATGGGGATTTTTTTGCATTTTTGGAAGGACGAATTGGAGATAGGGGAAAATAAATGTTGCTCGTTGGAATCACTAGCTGATGCTCAACGTGTTTGTCGAACTATCGGTATTCCGCTTTATACTTTAAATTTTTCTAAGCCATTTAAAAAAGAAGTCGTTGATAATTTTTTGGCTGAATACAAAAGTGGCCGAACGCCCAACCCCTGTGTCGTTTGCAATAAAAAAATAAAACTAGGTTTATTAATAAAAAAGGCAGAAGAATTAGGTTTTGACTACGTCGCTACCGGTCATTACGTCAAGACAAAAAAGAGCGGCGGGATTGTAAAAATGTATAAAGCAGTAGACGCCAATAAAGATCAATCTTATTTTTTACATAAATTATCACAAGACCAATTGAAAAAATTAATTTTTCCGTTAGGTGATTACAGAAAAGATGAAGTTAGGGTGTTGGCTCGCCAGTTTAAATTACCGACTGCTACCAAAAAAGAAAGCCAGGAAATTTGTTTCGTTAGCGACAAGGGGCACAATGAATTTTTAAAAAGATATTTAAAATTGAAGCCAGGTTCTATTAGGTTAATGAACGGTGAAAAAATAGGGGAGCATAAAGGTTTGCCACTTTATACGATCGGACAACGCAGGGGGATAGAAATTGGCGGTAGAGGGCCTTATTACGCTGCCAAGATGGACTATAAAACTAATACGCTTTTTGTTACTGACAGTGCCAATGATCAGATTTTGTTTGGTAATTCATTGATTGCTAAAGACGTGAATTGGATTGCGGGCAGAGAACCGAAGATGCCGTTTTTTTGTGAAGCAGTAATTAGATATCGGCATAAGCCAATTAAGTGTAAAGTCAAAAAGTTGTCCTCCTTAGCTAAAGCTACGGAGGATAAAAAAGTTGAAAGCAATGTATATGAAGTTAAATTTAAAGAACCACAGCGGGCTATAACGGCCGGGCAGAGCGTAGTTTTTTATAAAGGTGATGAGTTGTTAGGTGGGGGGATTATTGATTAACTTTTTTAGCGTTTTAAACAGAATGAAGGGGAGCCTTGCGGGCTCCCCTCGTGTTTCTGTTGAGCTCGGTTTTATCCGAGTTCGGTCTTTTTGTCGATCCCCATGTCATACCTTCTCCACAGGTAGTATTTCTTGAGATTCCCGTGGTGATGACGTAACCGTTCGATGCACACACAGACCGTATGGCTGCTGAAATTCACTATCGCCCGTCCTTCCACAGAGACAATCCGATCGGTGTAGCTCAGAAAATACTCAAATATCTCGGGTCGGTTACTTCCCTGGGGTACTGAATCGAACTGTCTCGACGGGATGTGGATACCGAACGATTTGATCAGCAGCCCTGCCAGTTTGACTCTTGCTTCTCTCTCTGCCTTCTCCTCTCTCTTGCTTCCCTTCTTATCTTCTGCAGACTTCAAACCCTTCATAGGTGATCCTCCTATCCTCCTTATTTTTTGGAACATTTTACCCTATCATTTTATCGCATATTTGTCAATGTTGACAAATATCAAATAATCTTATAAACTACTATTGAAATCTGGCTAATGCCAGTTTCATTTTATTAATAAGTAAATCTCTCATACTCCTGACAATAAATTTTTCCTTGACCGTCTGTCATTTCGACCGTAGGGAGAAATCCCTTAAATTAGAATAATTCACGTATAAGGGATTCCTCGCTAGTGCTTGCCTACCGGCAGACAAGCTCGGAATGACAAAAACGGTTGGCTGGGAGTAGAGGACAAAAGGAAAATTATGGCTAATATTCCAACAATTGAGGAGATGCTGAAGGCTGGAATGCACTTCGGGCATCGCACTAGTAAGTGGCACCCTAAAATGGAGCCTTTTATTTTTGGTTCTAGAAATGGTGTGCATGTTATTGATCTGGCAAAGTCTAAAAAATGCTTAGAAGAAGCATTGGAATTTATGAAAAAATTTGCTGCCGAGGGCAAGGTAATTCTTTTTGTCGGCACCAAGATGCAAGTTAAGGGACCGATGAAAAAAATGGCTGAAGAAGTCGGCATGCCTTATATTACCGAAAAGTGGCTAGGCGGATGTTTGACTAACTTCGCGATCATTAAAAAAATGATTAAAAAGTATAAAGATTTATTGGACGACAAGACTTCCGGTCGCTTAAGCAAATACACCAAAAAAGAAAGATTGGACTTTGATCGTAAGATCGCTAAGTTAGAATTAAAAGTAGGCGGCTTGGTAAGCCTTAATAAATTACCGGATGCAATTTTTATTTGGGACGCTAAGTTGGAAAAAACAGCAATTGCCGAAGCTAGAGTTAAGAACGTACCGATTATTGCCGTTTGTGATACTAACACTAATCCGACTGGCGTGAATTATGTAATCCCATCTAATGATGATGCTACTAAAACTATCAAATTACTTCTTAACGTAATCAAGGAGGCTGTACTCGAAGGCAAAGCTATTTTTGCTAAAAAATAAGTAACTTAACAATTTTTAAAAATATGGAAAACATAAAGGAATTGCGTGACAAAACCGGCGCTGGCATTATTGACTGCAAAAAAGCCCTAGAGGAATCTGGTGGTGATATTGCCAAAGCAGTCGAGATTTTAAGAAAAAAAGGCATCGCTAAGGCAGCCAAAAGAAGCGAGCGAGAAGCTTCCGAGGGCGTGATTAAAATTTTAGTTAATGAAAATGGCAGTGAAGCCTATATCTTAGAAGTTAATGCTGAAACCGATTTTGTGGCTCGCAACGAAAAATTTCAGGATTTCGCCAATCAAGCCATTGAAGCAATAAAAGCCAATAAACCCGGCAATTTAGACGAGTTGTTGAATTTAACAATGGCAGACAGCACTGTTGGCGAGGGCTTAAAAAATTTAAGCAGCGTAATCGGCGAAAAATTAGAAATAAGACGTTTTGATATTTTAGCTGGCGAAACAGTCGCTGCCTATTCGCATATGGGTGGCAGAATTGGCGTTATCGTCGCCATTGATAAAAAAGATGCTAAAGATTTGGCGTATGATTTGGCTATGCAAATTGCCGCTGCTAATCCCCGTTATATCACCAGCGATGAAGTGCCGTCCGAAGAGATAGGCAAAGAAAAAGAAGTCTATCGTGAGCAACTATTAAAAGAAGGCAAGCCGGAGAATATGATTGATAAGATTATGGAAGGTAAATTGAATAAATATTTTGATGAGATCTGTTTAGTTGGCCAGGATTATATCAAAGACGACAAAAAGAAAGTCAGAGATATTTTAGGAGACGTTAAAGTAACTAAATTCATTCGTTATTCATTGTAATTTTTTCTGGATTCCCGCTTTCGCGGGAATGACACAATAAATATGCGTGTAGCCGAAGTACAAATTTCACCGTGGGACAAGCCAAAATATTACGAGATTGGCGATTTAAATTTGGAAAAGGGCGAGCGGGTTGTTGTTAAAGCCGACCAAGGCTTAGATATCGGCTGTGTGGTTGGTTTTGCTGATATGGAGGCAGACGCTGTTAGGGAAGAAAAAAAAGAAGCAGCTATCGTCCTTGAAGCGCAGTCGGAAGAGACAGTCGCTACAGAAGCCGTTAAGACAGAAGAAGAATCCTCGGATATAAAACCGATTGTCCGTAAAATGACGCACCACGATTTAGAAAAAATGGTTAGTTCGGAAGAAAAGAAAAAAGCCATGGAAATTTGTATTAGCGCCAAAGAGAAGCTTGATTTGCCGATGAAAATAATTGATGTGCATTTTTCTTTTGACGGTTCAAGGATTACCTTTGCTTTTATTGCCGATGGCCGCGTTGATTTTCGCGAACTAGTCAAAGAACTAACTAGACATTTTAACCGTACTATCAGGCTTCAGCAAATCGGTATTCGCGACGAAGCTAAGGTAATGGGCGATTATGGCCATTGCGGCAAGCAATTATGTTGCAAAAAGTTTTTGAAGAATTTTAAATCTATTACTTCCGAGATGGCCGAATTGCAGCAATGCTCGCATCGCGGCTCAGAACGCATTTCCGGCGTTTGCGGACGATTGATGTGCTGCTTGGCTTACGAAGAAGAGGGTTATGAAGTTTTATTAAAGAAATTACCCCCGATAGAAACGAAAGTTAATGTTGATGGCAAACGCGGCAAGGTTGTCGGCCACCATGTTTTAAAGCAATCAGTTGACGTTGAATTTGCTGATGAAGGCGGTGAGAGAGGAACAATCGTTGAAGTTGATATTAATAGGAATAAAAAATAAAATATTTTTAGATATATAATAGATAAAAGACGCTTAAGGCGTCTTTTATATTTTAACTCAAAAATCAAAAGGCAAAAGTCAAAGTTGCAACTTAAAAATCAAAAGTTTTTAATTTTTAGTTATGATTTTGAGTTTTAAATTTTGACTTTTGAGTTTTCTAGTATTGTGCTATAATAGACTTGGTAATTAACTAAAATAAGCAAGCTGCCTAATCAGCCTACCGGCAGGTAGTCAGGCAGTATATTTAAATTTATGAATATAGCTATAAATGGATTTGGGAGAATCGGTCGAGCAGTTTTTAAAATTTTGCTTGAGAAGAAGGGTGATTTAAAAGTCGTGGCCATCAACGATTTGACCGATACTAAAACACTGGCTCATCTATTAAAGTATGACACTTGTTATGGTATTTACAAAAAGGAGGTTAACTACGCTGCTGACGCCCTCATTGTGGCCGGCAAAAAATACAAGATTACCGCCGAAAAGGATCCGTCAGTTTTGCCCTGGAAAGAGCTGGGGGTTGATATCGTTTTAGAATGCACCGGCAAATTCAGGTCAAAAGAAAAAGCCATGCCGCATATCAAAGCCGGCGCTAAAAAAGTTATTGTTTCGGCTCCGGCTGACGATCCGAAAGTTAAAACTTTTGTCTTGGGCGTAAATGAAGAGAAAATTAGCAAAAAAGACAAAGTTATTTCTAACGCTTCCTGTACAACCAACTGTTTGGCGCCGATTACGGAAGTAGTTAGAAAAAATTTCGGCATTAAAAAAGCGATCATGACCACAATTCATTCTTATACGGCTGATCAGAATTTAGTTGACGGACCGCATAAGGATTTGCGCCGCGCGCGGGCAGCGGCCGCTAATATGGTGCCGACAACTACCGGCGCCGCTATTGCCGTTACCGAAACTATTCCTAGTTTAAAAAATAAGTTTGACGGCATGGCTGTGCGCGTGCCAACCCCGGTTGTTTCCTTAACTGACGCGGTTTATGTAACTAGTAAAAAAGTTGATGAAAAAAAAGTAATGGCCGCCTTTAAACAAGCGGCTCGTAGCGCTCGTTTAAAAGGCTTGATTGAAGCCAGCGACGAGCCATTAGTCTCCTCTGATTTAATCCAGAATCCAGCTAGCGCTATTGTTGATTTAACTATGACCAAAGTAGTAGATGGCGATTTGCTAAAAGTGGTAGCCTGGTATGATAATGAATGGGGCTATTCTTGCCGATTGGCTGACTTAGCGGAGTATATAGGCAAAAAGAAATTATTATAATTGAAACTGTCATTCTGAGACCTGTCTATCAGGCAGGCCGAAGAATCTCGGGTCTGATATATTACAGAAAGTCTTTTATTTAACTGACCAGAGATCCTTCACTCCGTTGACGCTACGTTCAGAATGACAACTGTTTTTGTATGGATATTATATTAAAAATAAAAGAAGCTGGTTTAGTCGGACGAGGCGGGGCTAGTTTTCCGACGGCTACTAAATGGGAGACGGTAAAAAATGCGCCAGGCGATAAAAAATATGTAGTCTGTAACGCCTCAGAGGGCGAGCCCGGTGTTAAAAAAGACTTATTTATTTCCAAAAATCACGCCGAAAGAATGGTTGACGGCATGAAGATAGCTCTTGATTATTTAGGCGCCGAAACCGGTTATATTTACATAAATCCGTCTTACTATAATAAATTAGCGCGAAAATTAAATAAGCTGATAAAGGACACAAAAATAATTTTATTTAAAAAAGATCATCGTGCCGGCTATATCGGCGGCGACGAATCGGCTTTAGTTAATCATATTGAAGGCAGGCGTATTGAACCAAGATTGCGTCCGCCTTACATCGCAACTAATGGCTTGTGGAATTATCCGACTTTAGTGAATAATGTTGAGACTTTTTATAACGTCAGTTTAGTATCTGCAGGAGAGTATGAAAATAAGAGATTTATTACTATCGGTGGCGATTGTCCTAATGAAGGCGTTTTTTATTTTGATGAGAATTGGCCGATTGAGAAAATTTTACGCGAAACTAACAATTATCCTAAATTTAAATTTTTTGTTCAGATCGGCGGCGATGCCAGTGGCGAAGTTTTAAATAGCAGCCAGTTTAATAAGCCAGTTAGCGGGGCAGGATCGATCACTGTTTATAGCGCAATAAAACACAAGCCAAACGATTTGATGCGTAAATGGGCTTATTTTTTTTTCAACGAATCCTGCGGTCAGTGCACGCCTTGTCGCGAAGGCACCTATCGTTTGAAAGAGGCTTTAAAGAAAAAAAATATAGACTGGCAGCTGGTCTATGATTTACTGGGTAACTTAGAGGAGACTTCATTTTGTGGCTTAGGTTTAGTTGCGGCCGTACCATTTAAATCATATTTTAATAATGTTTATAAAGCTTATGATTAAAATAAAAATAAACGGTAAAGAATTTTTTGCCGAAGAAGGTGAAACAGTCAGATTGGTGGCTTTACGCAACGGCATTGATATACCCGGGCTTTGCGATCACCCCGATTTTAAGCCAAAAGCTAATTGCCGTCTTTGCTATGTTGAAATAAAGGGCCAAAAGAAACCAACACGATCGTGTACTGCCTTAGTTGAAGATGGAATGGAAGTGACGACAGAAAGCGAACGTGTTAGTAAAATGCGCAATACTAATTTAGAATTGATTTTTGCCGAGCATATTGAAAAGTGCCCGACTTGCGTTTGGCGCTTTGAATGTCCGCTGTTGAAAATGGCTGATAAGTACAAGATTAAATTAACCCGTTTTCCCGACCGCAAAGCTGGTCGCAAGACCTATAAATTTGCTAACGCCGTGGAAATTGACGGTTCGCAATGTATTGATTGTCGCAGTTGCGTTGACGCCTGCGCTATGCAAAAGATATATTATCTGGAGTTAAAAGGCAAGGGAATCGAGCAAGAAGTCGTGCCGACTAATGATAAGAAGAAACATTGTATATTATGCGGACAATGCGCGGTTCATTGTCCGGTCAGCGCCGCTCAAGAGCAAACTCATTGGGAAGCGGTTGAAAAAATAATTAAAAGTCAGAAAAAAATAGTCGTCGCGCAATTTGCGCCTTCAATCAGGGTGAGTATTGGCGAGGATTTTAACATGCCTTACGGCAAGGTTATGACTGAACACGTTGTCGCCGGATTGAAGAAATTAGGGTTTAATTATGTGTTTGATGTTAACTTCGCCGCTGATTTGACAACTGTAGTTGAAGCAGAAGAGCTTCTGGAAAGGATAAAAACTAAGGGAGTTCTGCCGATGTTTACTTCTTGCTGTCCCGCTTGGATTAATTACGTTGAATTATATAGGCCGGATTTAATCCCCAATATCACAACTTCAAGATCGCCGCAAATTCATGGCGGTGGTTTTGTAAAGACTTATTGGGCAAAGAAGATGAATATCAATCCCAAAGATATCGTGGTAGTTTCAATAATGCCCTGTACCGCTAAAAAGTATGAAGCTAAGCGCAAGGAAATGAAAATCGGTGGCAACTTTCCAGTCGATTATGTTTTAACGACCAGGGAGTTTTCTTTTATGTTAAAGAAAAATGAAATAGATTTGACCGAATTGCAGCCAATTTCAGCTGACAGCCCCTTTGGTGAATATACGGGAGGAGCAGCCATTTTCGGCGGTTCGGGCGGAGTTATAGAGTCAGCTTTACGCACGGCGCAGTTTTTTGCCTTTGGTGATAACGAAGTTTGTAAATTTCAAGTTGATTTTAAAGATGTCAGAGGTCTAGAAGGCGTAAAAGAGGCGATGGTTGATGTGGCTGGCAATAAATTACGCATAGCTGTAGTGAATGGTATCGGGAATGTTAAACCAGTGCTGGACAATTTAAAGAACTATGATTATGTAGAGGTAATGAGTTGTCCGGGCGGTTGTATTGGTGGCGGGGGACAACCGATTCCGACCACGCCGGAAATTAGACAAAAGCGCATTGCGGCTTTATATGAGATCGATAAAAGTTGCGAACTGCGCCAGTCTTTTGAAAATAAGGGTGTAATGGAAATGCTAGATTGGGCAAAAGAACAGGGCAAACATACTGAACATAAAATTTTACATACAGAGTACAAAAAGAGAAAATAATTTTTTTTACCTTGTCACCCCCGACTTGATCGGGGATCCATTTCTGGATTCCCGCCTTCGCGGGAACGACACACTTTTATGGTGAAAATAAGCTTGGGTACAATTTCAATCTTAATCAAAAACCGTGAGGTGTACGGCGGCAAAGTGCAGAAGATATTGTCAGATAACAGTCATCTGGTGATGTCGCGGATGGGCGTGAATATCCAACCAAAATGCATCAGTAATTGTCTGGGTGTTATTACCGTTGTTGCACAAGGCACCAAGGCCGACTTAGAAAAATTAGCAACGAAGATTAAGGCCGTGAAAGGCATTACAGCTAAATTGAATATTTTAGCAAAGTAGCAATTGACCAAAAAATGTTAAGATTTAATTCACGAGATCCCGGGTCTTGGCCCGGGATGACAAATTTGATTTTATGGCTGTAAAAATTGATTATAATAAATGCTGCTGGAAAGACGGCAAGTGTGCGAGCTGCAGTTGCGGTGGCGCTTGTGTTGGTTGCGTTGAGGCCTGCCCGGTTAAAGCTATTACTAGAAAAAAATTAGTTGAGATAGACAAAAGCAAATGTCTTGGTTGCGGGGTCTGTATCTCGGCTTGCAAGCACGGAGCCTTATCTTTTTAGAAATATGAACGAGATAAAGACAAATTTAGGCACGCTAGTTGACGTTCGTTCAATTTCAACGTTTTTGGGGTTGGCGGGCATAACTATACTCGTGCCTTTTTTTATACATTTGCAATGGCTAACCGGTCCTTTCGTTAATGCCATGCTGATTATAATCTTATTTATTTTAGGAATCAGAAGCGCTTTAGTTATGTGTTTGATTCCTAGTTTAATGGCTTTGTCTGGTGGTTTAATCCCGTATTTTTTGGCGCCAGCCGTACCGTTTATAATGATTAGCAATGTCATTTATATTTTAAGCATTGATTGGCTATATAACAATATTAAAGATAACGCAAAAGGTTATTGGTTGGGGCTACTGCTGGGTTCAACAGTTAAATTTGTTTTTTTATTAATAAGCCTGAATATTATCAGTAGGATAATGATCAAGCAAGACGTTATAGCGTTAATTATTAAAATGTTTAGCTGGCCGCAATTCGCTACCGCTTTAGCCGGCGGCGTTTTTGCCTGGTTTATATTAAAATGGCTAAAACGTATTTAATTTTATGTCCGAAGAAATAAGAAGGCCAAAGATTGGAATTGGCGTGATGATTCAAAACGAAAAAGGTGAAGTGCTAATGGGTCTGCGTCAAGGATCGCATGGCGAAGGTGAGTGGAGCTATCCAGGAGGACATCTTGATTTTGGTGAAACTATGGAGCAAACCGCAAGAAGAGAGGTGAGAGAAGAAACTGGTTTGGATGTTGGCAAAATTGAGCTAATATCTGTAGCTGACGAAATGCGATATATAAATTCAGACGGCAAGCATTACGTCAATGTTGGTTTCAAGGCGGAATACATCGGCGGAGAGCTACAACTAATGGAGCCAACAAAATGTAAAGAGTGGCGTTGGTTCAGCTTTGACAATTTGCCAGATAAATTATTACAAGGCACAGAATTAAATGTTAAAAATTATAGGACTGGCAAGATTTATCAACCCCCAGAATTATAAAATACTAATTTTATTCTCATCATAAATTAATTTATATTTGCTATCATAGAGATTCTGAAAGTAAGTCGGGATTTTTTTGTACTACCCGGCGTTTGCTAAGGAGGGTAATCTAATTATAGTTTGGATTGTTGGCGGAATCCAATCCAGTCAATTAGCTAGATTAAAAAAGTTTTTCGTGACGCCAGGTTTAAGACAAAAGAAGCCGCTTACTTTCGCCACTGATAATTAGCTAATATAATTTTATGAAAGTTTGGTTTTTGAATAGTGGCTAATAAATGAATGACAAGGCTTTTGGCAAGAAGGTCATTTTTTTGACTAAAATTAAATTATTTTATATACTATAAATATCAAGCCAATAATGATAATGTTGGCTTTTTATGTTATAATAAAATCATGAATATTCCTGAATTTGTTAAAGAAATATTAGCTAAATTAGAAAAAGCAGGCTTTGAAGCTTATATTGTGGGCGGATGCGTGCGTGATTTGCTAATGAAAAAAGAGCCCAGTGATTGGGATGTAACTACCAATGCCAGACCTGAACATATTCTAAAGATATTCGTAGACGCTAAATATAAAAATACATTTGGCACAGTCCTCGTCAAAGTGAAGAACAAAAAAGGCGAGACCGAAGATGTTGTCGAAGTAACAACTTACCGCTCGGAGCAAGGTTATAGCGATAGACGCCATCCGGATCAAGTTATTTTCGAAGATGAACTCGAGAAAGATTTAGAGCGCAGAGATTTCACGATTAATGCTATGGCTCTTCGGCTTAGCTCTGGACAAGTCCAAGACATAGTTGATTTATTCGGCGGACAGAAGGACTTAAAAAATAAAATCGTGCGAGCGGTCGGCGAGCCCGTGGATAGATTCAAAGAAGACGCTTTAAGGATGACGAGAGCTGTCCGTTTTGCCTGCCAGCTAGATTTTGCAATTGAACCAAAAACCGAAAGAGCGATTGTTAAAATGGCGGGCAATATTAAATTTGTCGCCAACGAAAGAATCCAGATTGAGTTAAAAAAGATTTTAGAATCAAAAAATCCGTACGATGGAATAATGCTGTTGCATAAATTGAAGCTTTTGCAATATATATTGCCGGAATTGGAAGCTGGATACGACGTTGACCAAAATCGCCATCATATTTATACGGTTTTTAAGCATTCGGTTCTGTCTTTGAAATTTTGTCCTAGCACTGATTGGCGGGTGCTGCTAGCAGCTTTACTGCACGACATCGCTAAGCCAAAGACCAAAAAATTAATAAAAGGTGATTATACTTTTTATAATCATGAATTAGTCGGTGCGAGGATGGTGAAAAAGATAATGGAACGATTAAAGTTTTCCAACGAAGATACGGAAAAAGTCGTAAATCTAGTCAGAAATCATATGTTTTATTATAACGTCGGTGAAGTTACTGACGCCTCAGTGCGCCGCTTGATCAGCAAGGTAGGTAAAGAAAATTTAGCTGATTTAATAGATGTACGTATAGCCGATCGCTTAGGTTCTGGTGTGCCGAAGGCCGTGCCGTATAAACTAAGACATCTGCAGTATGTTATGAAAAAAGTGCAAAACGATCCGGTCTCAGTCAAAATGCTAAAAATAAATGGTAGTGATTTAATGGATTTATTGAAAATTGAACCAGGGCCAAAAATTGGCGCCATTCTCGATGTTTTATTATCAGAAGTAATCGAAGATCCGAAACTAAATAATAAAGAATTTTTAGAAGAAAGAAGCTGCGAATTAAATAAACTTAATTTAGCCGAACTACGCACTAAAGCCAAGGAGGTGATTGAAGAAAAAAGAGCCAGAGATGATAAAAAAATGAAGAGAGAATTTAAAGTACAATAACTATGATAGAAAAAACAAAAGTTTTTTTTATTAAATTAAACGAGATAGAAAAGATTAAAAACTTATTACCTGAATTCGGAGTGTCGCCGGTTGTTAAGGTTCACTTTGGCGAGAGAGGTTGTGATACTTTTGTGCCGGCAAAATACATAAAACAAATTACAGATAACTTAGATCAGCCGACTTTTATTGAAACTAGCGTTTTGTATAAAAGCCAAAGAAGAACCGCGAGCGGCCACCTGGATGTAGCAAAAGAACACGGGTTTGATTGGCTGACGATTGATTTTTTAGATGGCGAAGAGGGCGACGATTTTATTGAGATAAAAATTAAGGGTAATTACTTTTCTGAATGTTATTTAGGAAGAGGTCTAGAAAAATATAAAGAACTGCTCGTAATCTCGCATTTTAAGGGACATGGTGGTTCTGGTTTTGGCGGAGCGATAAAAAATTTGGGAATGGGATTAGCTAGTAGAAAAGGCAAGCTAGCGATGCACGCTTCGATTAAGCACAATATCCAAAAAGAAAAGTGCATTAGCTGTGGATCTTGCATCTCGCATTGTCCGGTCAGTGCAATAGAATTCGATGACAACAAAAAGGCGTTTATCAAACAACATAAATGCATTAGTTGTTCCAAATGCATTTCAGTCTGTCCGGTCGGAGCAGTAAAGATTCCGTGGGGAAGCACTGGTAGAAAGGAACTGGGAGAGAAAATTGCTGAATACGCTTACGCCGCGCAGCTGAATAGGAAATGTTTTTACATCAATTTTTTGATAAATATTACCAAAGAATGCGATTGTAATGACGTACACATGGAACCAGTTATACCAGATATCGGCATATTAGCATCTTCTGATCCGGTGGCCATCGACCAGGCTTCTTATGATTTAGCCGTGAAGCAAAGTAGCGCTGCCGAAAATTTTAACAGCGACCCGCAATTGCATTACGCAGAAGAAATAGGTCTGGGAAGCAGAGATTATGAGCTGATTAATTTATAACATTATGAGATTTGAGAGTGGTTATTTTAAGAAAGAAAGAGACGGGAAAAAGGAGAAGGGCGAAGAGCTTAATTTTTTTGAAAAGTACGAGGAGTCTCTGCAGCCAGGTATTGATAAAATTTTAGAAAAAAGAAAACATGAAGAAGAAGATAGACAAGTCAGACAAAATGAGAGATTGGAAAAATTGAAGGAAGAAGAAAAAAAAGGAAAGCTGGTTATTAAAAAAATATAATATTTTATTCAAAAATTATGAAAAAAATTGTTAGTACAACTTTATTGCTTTTGCTGCTTACATCAGGATGCTCAGTGAACAGGACGTCTGAAGAAGATGCAGATGGTTTGAAACCACTTGTTTTTAAGGATTATGCCGAAGAGTCAAATCAAACTAATTTAACTAATCAAGATAATCAAATGATTGAACAAAATCAACAACCAGTAGCCGCTAGTCCTGATGAAGCAGGCGAGATGGCTTTGATAAAAACTAGCATGGGAGATATTACAATTAAGCTATATCCCGAAATCGCGCCAATTACAGTTGCCAATTTTAAGCAGTACATCAATAATAAGTATTATGACGGCACTATTTTTCATCGGGTGATGGATGGGTTTATGATTCAGGGTGGAGGTTTTGACGCAGAAGGCAATCAAAAAGCAACTTTAGAGCCGATAAAAAATGAAGCTAAAAATGGTTTGAGCAATAAACGCGGGACTTTGGCTATGGCTAGAACTACGGTTGTCGACTCTGCCACTTCACAATTTTTTATCAATTTAATTGATAATAATTTCCTAGATTATAAAGACGACGCTAATTACGGTTATGCGGTGTTTGGCGAAGTAGTTGACGGAATGGACGTAGTTGGTAAAATAGCTAAGGTTGAAACTGGAGATAATGGCATGCATCAAAATTGGCCAGTTGAAAACGTAGTAATAAATTCTATCGAGATGGTTGAATAAACCATTTCCTTCGGGGCTTATAGTAAAATGGTATTACGCGGCATTCGCATTGCTGAGGTCCGGGTCCGATTCCCGGTAAGTCCACACTGGTACATTCGCACCTGCCTGCCGGCAGGCAGGTTGTTGGAGGTCGGGTCCGTCCTGTCATGCGACA
>JAKJDO010000031.1 GCA_022705905.1 Patescibacteria group bacterium | reverse complement strand
GTCAAACCTTAAACTTTTGAATACTTGCGTACCGCTAAATAACTAGCCAAAACATTAATAACAGCGGCGACTAAAAACTGGGTGCCGAATATTTTAAGACTATTGTCAAAAATATAATTTATGCTAAAATTATTGTAGCTAATAACTGTAAATTTTAATTATGGATAAAAATTTAAGTATTTTGTTTAACCCTAAAAACATTGCTGTCATTGGCGCTAGCAACGAAAAAGGCAGTGTTGGTTTTAGCCTTTTTAGCAATTTGGCGCGAAGCAAATATAGGGGGAGGGTTTATCCAGTTAATATTAAACGAAAGAAGATCCAGGGCAAGATCGCTTATAAAACGATTAAAGACGTGCCGGCTAAAGTTGATTTAGCTATTATCGCTGTGCCGGCTAAAGTTGTTCCTTTTGTTGTTGAGGAATGTGGTTTGAAGGGCGTGAAGGGCCTGGTTATAATTTCCGCTGGATTTAAAGAGGTTGGAGAGCAGGGCGCGGCTTTGCAAAATAAAATAGGCGAGATAGCAAAAAAATACAAAATGCGAGTCGTGGGACCTAATTGCTTAGGATTTATGAATACTGCCGTAAATTTAAACGCCAGTTTTGCTAAAAAATCAGCTTGGGGCGGAGATATTGCTTTTATATCACAAAGCGGCGCTCTCGGAACGGCAATGTTGGATTGGTCGGTTAAAAATAATATCGGTTTTAGTTATTTTATTTCCATTGGTTCAATGGTTGACGTTAATTTTGCCGATATGATTGAATATTTGGAAAGCGATAAAAACACCAAGAGTATTTTAATTTATATGGAATCATTGGAAAATGCTCAAAAGTTTTTAGAAATTGCTAAGAGAGTATCGCCCCAAAAACCAATCGTAGTTATAAAAACCGGGCGCAGTGACGCTGGTTCAAAAGCCGCCAGGTCGCATACCGGCAGTTTAACTGGCAATGACGCCGTATTTTCGGCAGCTTTTTCGAAAGCAGGGATAATAAGAGCTGATTCTATTGAGGACTTTTTCGATGTCGCTAAAGTTTTGGCCAATCAACCCCGCCCAAAGGGAAAGAAACTGGCTGTTATTACTAATGCCGGCGGAGTGGGCGTAGTAGCGGCCGACTCCTTAGTTTATTCAGGCGGCCAATTAGCTACGTTGGATAGAGCGACTATTACGGCTTTAGACAAAATTTTGCCTTCCACCTGGAGCCGAAATAATCCGGTTGACATATTGGGTGACGCTGAACCAAAAAGATATAAAGAGGCAGTTGATATAGTTTTGACCGATAAAAATGTTGATGGAGCTTTGGTAATTTTAACGCCGCAAGCTATGACCGAGCCTACATTAGCCGCTAAAGAATTAGCGAGAGCCACGAATAAAAATAATAAAATAATTTTAGCATCTTGGGTGGGTGGCGCTGATGTGGCGGCGGGCATAGATATTTTAGAAAAAAATAAAATTCCAAATTTCGCAACTCCGGAAAGCGCCATCCGCAGTTTTATGTTAACGCAAAAAATAAAAGTCAACGCTGTAAAATCAGGCTTCTTCGGAGTCAAATTTAATAAAGGCGCAGTAGATAGTATTATAATTAATGCTAAAAATGCTAGACAAAAAAATCTGAACGAATTTGATGCCAAAAAGATAGTGGCTGCTTACGGTCTGCCGATTGCCAATGGCGAAGTAATTAGTAATATCCAGTGTGTCGCATCTCAAGCGAATAAAATAGGCTATCCTTTGGTGATGAAAATTTTATCAGATAAAGTTTTACATAAAATTGATGTCGGTGGGGTAGAGCTAAATATAAATTCAGAAGATGAAGCT
Source organism: Patescibacteria group bacterium (assembly GCA_022705905.1). Classification (GTDB taxonomy): domain Bacteria; phylum Patescibacteriota; class Patescibacteriia; order Patescibacteriales; family UBA12075; genus JAKJDO01. Next base: position 4,050 of record JAKJDO010000031.1, on the reverse strand, counting down.
AAAAAAGCTTATGCTAAAATAACGAGATCGGCTAAAAATCAGCCAGTTTATATTGAAAAGCAAATTACAGGCAAATATGAATTACTGCTTGGTTATAAGCATGATGAAATTTTTGGTTCGGTTTTAGCCTTTGGAACTGGCGGAACGGCGGTAGAAGTTTATAAAGATATTAAGATTGCGTTATTGCCGGCTAGCAAAAGCGAAATAAGTAACTTAATATCAGGAACCAAAGTTTACAAACTTTTAAAAGGCTTTAGAAATTTGCCAGCAGCTGACTTGGTAAAATTGCAGGATTTAATTTATAAATTTTCTTGCTTAGCCTTAGATTATCAAGACAAAATCGCCGAAATAGATATTAATCCATTGGTGGCAGACGAAAAAAAATTTACAATTCTTGATGCTAAAATCGTATTGAAGTAGTTTTCAAAACAAGAAGACTTATCCCAGAGCGATGCGGTGGATAAGTCTTTTTATTGTATTTTCATTCCATTGAATAAACTTCTGGCAAAATTGTGGAGTCTGATGTACCATGCAAACGGATCAGCCCTTCCGTCTCGGCAGATAAAATTAGCGACTATCATCAGTTCGGCTGCTGAACATTGCAGAATCGCTTCTTTAATCTCCTGCTTAAAGAAGTCAATGTACTCATCACCTAAAAAATCATTTGAATAGCGAGAGGTTGTAAAATGGAAATTACTAATTACAAAGATCAGCCATTCGTCATTTGTCATTAGATCCTCCTTATATTTTTTTATTTTTATTTTTTAAATAAATTAAGATAAATATGCAGAGTTGTCAAATATAAATACGCTCAGTTTGGTGAGCGCATTTATAATCTTAAAAAATATTTTATGATTAGCTATACGTCTAAATTCTCAACTTTTTGCGCGTGGGTTTGAATAAAGTTTTTGCGCGGCGCTACATCACCGCCCATTAACATGTCAAAAACGCTGTCAGCGTAAGCAGCATCTTCAATGTTTACTTGCTTCATGATGCGTGTTTCCGGGTTCATAGTAGTTTCCCAAAGTTGTTCCGGATTCATTTCGCCCAAACCTTTGTAGCGTTGGATATTTATTCTGCTGGAAGTTTTTTTAGCATTTTCTTCTTTTGCGTCAGTTTCGGTTTCCTCGCCCGCCGCAGCTTCAGCGTCGGCGGGTTCTTCGACCACTTCAGCGCCAGCCACGTCGCCGCCGAATTCTTTGACGATTTTTTCTTTTTCCTCGTCTGAATAGGCATATTTTATGGTAGTGCCTTTTTTAACTTGATAAAGCGGCGGTTGGGCGATGTAAATATGGCCGTTAGTTATCAGGGGCAGAAAATGTCGGTAAAATAAGGTTAAAAGCAGAGTTCTGATATGAGCGCCGTCAACATCAGCATCAGTCATAATAATAATCCGATGATAACGTAATCTGGAAATATCAAATTGATCGTCAATATTAGTGCCAAAAGCAATGACTAAATTTTTTATTTCGTTGTTGGCGAGCATCTTGTCCAATCTAGCTCTTTCGACGTTAAGTATTTTACCGCGCAAGGGGAGAATGGCCTGGAAACGTCGGTCGCGACCTTGCTTAGCCGAACCGCCAGCTGAATCACCTTCCACGATAAAAATTTCGCTTTCTTCGGCTTTACGGCTAGAGCAATCAGCTAATTTGCCCGGCAAAGTAATGCCGTCTAAGGCGCCTTTGCGTAAAATAGAAGCGCGGGCAGTACGGGCTGCCAATCTGGCCTGGCAAGTTAGGATGCATTTGCCAATTATAGCTTCGGCATCTTTAGGATGCTCTTCTAAAAATATAGTAAAAGCTTCGCCAAAGACTTGCTCTACATAGGCCTTAACTTCAGCATTGCCCAGCTTATCTTTAGTCTGGCCTTCAAACTGCGGATCTATTAATTTAACGCTAATAATAGCGGTTAAACCTTCGCGCACGTCATCGCCGGTTAAGTTTTCATCTTTTTCTTTAAGTAAGTTTTTATTTCTAGCATAAGAATTTAAGGTACGGGTAAGGGCAGTGCGAAAACCGGCTAAATGCGTACCGCCACCAGGGTTGTAAATGTTATTGGCGAAAGCAATGGCGGTTTCGTTATATTCATCGTTATACTGCAAAGCGAGTTCTATTTTAGTTGTCTCAACTTCTTTTTCTACATAAAAAACATTTTCGTTTTTAACGTTTTTATTGCGGTGCAGCTGCTTTATATAGGACATAACGCCGCCTTCAAAATAAAATTGGTAGGTTTTTGGTCGATGTTCCGGGCGTTCATCAGCAACTTTTATAGTAATGCCTTTAGTTAAGTAGGCCTGTTGTCTAAGACGATCAAGAATTTTTCCCCAATTAAATTCTAATTCGGTAAATATTGTTGCATCTGGTTTAAATATAATTGTCGTGCCGGTATCTTTGCAGGTGCCGACGGCTTTTACGCTTTTTAACGGCTTGCCTCGTTTGTATTCCTGGACCCAAATTTTACCATCAAGATGCACTTCGGCCTTTAAGTAATCACTCAAAGCATTAACAACAGAAACGCCGACACCGTGCAGACCGCTCGAAACTTTATAACCGCTATCGCCAAATTTACCGCCAGCGTGTAGTTTGGTTAGCACTGTTTCTAGAGCAGATATCCCGGTGACTTTATGTTTGCCGACAGGGATGCCACGACCATTGTCGGTAACTTTAACCAGGCCATCATTTAGCAAGGTGACAGAGATATCTGTGGCATAACCAGCCATAGCTTCATCAATTGAGTTATCCACGACCTCCCAAATTAAATGATGCAAGCCTGCGGCTGAAGTTGAGCCGATATACATTCCAGGTCTTTTGCGTACTGGTTCCAGACCTTCTAAAACAGTAATAGCATCAGCGCTGTAATCTGATTTTTTTGGTTTAAGCGCAGATGTTTCATTTTTCTTTTCTTTTGTGCTCATATTTATAGTAATTTTTTATTTAATATTAGATAAATAAACTTAAAATAACCCCATTAAATTGAGGTGATTATTATATAATCATTTTAGCAAAAATATAGATAAAAAGCAAGTAAAAAAATGCCTAAAAAAAGTAGGAAACCGTGGGCTGATGCACACGGTTTCAAAAAGAATTTTTCCCTCTCTCTGTCAAACGGAGAGTGATAAGATCGTATATCCCTCCGTTCGCTTAAGATGATACATGACTTCACGTAAATGACCGAATGATTGTTCGTCGTTTGCAATGAAGACAGCCTCTTCAAGGACGCCGTCATCAAAAAAGCGGACCTTCAGCAGGATGCTTTGATACCCCCGACGGTAAAGGTGCAGGGACCGATCTTTTTTGGTCATCTCGTCGTCGTAGCGACCGTAGAGACGTTCAGCCAGGAGAATTTCGACGACTTGCTTGAAGTCAGCAAGCTTTTTAGATCCGTCATTGGGGTTCGTCGTGCCCTCTATGAATCCATGTAGCCTGAGGTCTCTTTGCGTGGGATTTTCACCGCATACAAGAACAACATGTATCTTGCTAGACATGCTCCCTCCTTAAAATCTGGGAATTTTTAAACTTTTTAATATAGTTTAGTCTCGGATAACATTTTTGTCAATTATTTATTTTTTGCCAAAAAGTCGTTTTTTTGTTAAAATAAATTAATATGATCAACTTGTTAAAAAGTAAAAAAGTTACCGAAAAAGGCATTAATGCGGATATTGAAAAAAATGGTCAGACTAACGGAGAAGCATTGCCTCAACCTCTGCTGCAAAACGTTGAGGAAAAAATTGGCAGATATAAGGACCCCGACGGGTTAACAGTTTCTAAATTAAATTTAGGTTTGTGGTGGGTGCAAAATAGACCCAAGATGATAAAAATGGGAGTTTTAATATTAATAGCTGTTAGCATTGTTACTTGGTCTCTTTTTATTTTTACTTTTGGATATTATGTTTTTTTTGGCATAAAACAAGACCGCTTGATGATAGAAGAGATGATCAGCGGGTCGGCTATCAATCCGGACATAATTGCGTCTATGTCGGCGAAAGATTTGCGGTTTCAAGAAGTAAGGGCCTTAAAAGTCCTTGAGGATCGTTATGATTTTTTAGCAGCC
>JAKJDO010000030.1 GCA_022705905.1 Patescibacteria group bacterium | reverse complement strand
TATCTAGGTTCGAATCCTGGTCCCCGAGCCAAATTGTATGTTGCGAGTTTATTGCCTCGGCGCTTCGCGCCTCGGCAGGCAGATTGTATAGTATTTGCCAAGATTTTTTGGGTTCAATCGCCACCTTTTGCGAAAGCAAAACACGGTTCGCCGTTGTGAAGCAACGGATAAATGAAATTTATGAGCCAATCCTTTTTATTCCGCCGAAGGTGGAAAGCAAAGCGATAATTTTTAGCCCAAAAGCGATATGAAATATTTTTTATACATTAGAAAATCCACCGACGAAGACGACAGACAAGTTTTGTCGTTGGAAGCGCAAGAAACAGAACTCAAAGAATTTGCCTTGCGGGAAAATCTTTTGATCGCCGCTACATTCCGCGAATCCCAAACTGCCAAAGAGCCGGGCAGACCGTTTTTTAACGATATGCTAAAACGAATGGAAAGCGGCGAGGCCGAGGGGATTTTAGCGTGGCATCCCGACAGATTAGCGAGAAACAGCATAGACGGCGGACGGATAATTTTTTTGATTGATACCGGAAAAATCAAAGCGCTAAAATCCCCGACATTTTGGTTTGAGCCGACCCCGCAAGGCAAATTCATGTTAAATATCGCTTTTGGGCAATCAAAATATTTTGTGGATAATCTTTCAGAGAATACCAAGCGAGGGTTGCGTCAAAAATTGCGCCGAGGCGAATTGCCCGGCTATGCTCCGCTTGGATATTTGAACGACTTGCTAAAGCATACAATGTATAAAGACCCCGAAAGATTTCGCCTCGTTCGCAAACTTTTTGAACTTTACGCAACCGGAAATTATTCTCTGAAAGATTTGCGGAAGTTGGTAACTTCCGCCGGATTGTTGAGCCGTAAGAAAAATATGCTTTCCGTCTCTAATATCCAAAGCATACTTTCCAATCCGTTTTATTACGGCGTATTCAAATACAACGGCGAAATGTATGACGGAAAGCACGAACCAATGATTCCAAAGAAACTTTTTGAAGCGTGCCAAAAAGTGATGGCGGATCGTTCGCGCCCGAAAAAGCCGAGCCAAAAAGAATATCCATTTAGAAATATGCTCGTTTGCGGAGAGTGCGGTTGCGCCATAACTTCCGAAACGCAAAAAGGACACAACTATTATCGTTGCACCAAAAAGCGGGATAAAAAATGTTCGCAAAAATATATCCGCGAGGAAGTTTTGGCCGATCTTGTCGCAAACGAGCTTCAAAAAGTTTCTTTGTCTTCCGCTTGGGCGGAGTGGATGTTAAACGAACTAAACAAGGAAGAAGCGGAAGCCGCCCAAAGCGGAGCCGTTTTCGCTCAAAATCTCAAAGACAAAATAAAAGAGCTTGAAGGAAAGCTCGACATACTTTTGGACGCTCATTTGGACGGCACGATTTCTCGCGAGGAATATACCGCTAAAAAAGAAAAAGTCATCAATGAAAAATCCGAGCTTTCCGAAAAATCAAAAGATTTTGAGCGAAACGGCAATCATTGGCTCGAACCGGCTAGACAATTCATTTTAGCGGCTCAACAAGCCAAAATTATCGCTTTGCAAGAAAATCCCGTCGCGGGACGGGATTTTCTCAAAAGGATTGGCTCGAACCGCGTTTTGCTTTCGCAAAAGGTGGTGATTGAACCCAAAAAATCTTGGCAAATACTATACAATCTGCCTGCCGAGGCGCGAAGCGCCGAGGCAATAAACTCGCAACATACAATTTGGCTCGGGGACCAGGATTCGAACCTAGATAGCCAGGACCAAAACCTGGAGTCCTACCATTAGACGATCCCCGAAATATATTTATTTTTATTACTAAAACTTGGAGCTCCTATTTGCCTGCTGTAGCTTTAGCATAGATAGACCATTAGACGGCATTGCCCGCCTTGGGCAGAATCTCCGAATTGATATAAAAAATCCACTTACGTGGAACAAATACATACTACAAAACAGACGCAAAAATGTCAAACCTTAAACTTTTGAATACTTGCGTACCGCTAAATAACTAGCCAAAACATTAATAACAGCGGCGACTAAAAACTGGGTGCCGAATATTTTAAGACTATTGTCAAAAAAATAATTTATCAAATTAACATTATAACCGACAAAAAATGCTTCCAGATAAGGCTGTAAAAGACGTAAAAACAAATAAAACACTATCATTATAATTAGCACGCCAATAAAAGTATAAATAATACTTGATAGCAAATAAGGCATCTGGATGAATTTTTTTGAAGCTCCGACTAGCCGCATAATCGTTATTTCGCGGCGATGAGTATACATAGTCACGCGAGCTGAATTATAAATAACCAAAAGAGTTATCGCTATAAAAATCGCGCTCAAAACCAAGCCCGCATCATAAACCTTTTCAGTGATGCTATTTATTTTTCCCAACATAACTTTATAATTGGCAAAATTGCGCGATTCAATTATCTGGTCTTCAAAAGCGTTCAATGAGTTAATCAAACTGTCAAAATTTTCTAAATTTCTTGGCTTAATAACAAGAGTCGGTGACAGTGGATTCGCGCCCAAAATTTTCAAAGCTTCCAATACTTCAGGGTTATCCGTGTGCTTATTTTTAAAATTTTCCAAAGCTTCAGTTTTGGATATATAAGTGACGTCTTTAACTTCACTTAAATTACTTATTTTAGCTTTTAAAGCTAAAATTTCATTTTCTTCAGCCGTGGTTTTTAAGAACAAATTGATGTCTATTTTTTCTTTTATAGCTTCTACGGCTGTATCTCCGACTACCTTTACTACCAGCAACATATTGATAGTAAACAAAGACAAAATTAAAATCATAATGGTGACAAGAGACAGCCAAATATTGCGATAGATGTCTTGAATGCTAAATTTTACAACGCGCAATAAAGAAATTAACATAATTTTACAAAATATATTTGCCAACGGCCTGATCGCTGATAATAGTGCCGTTATCTAAAGTTATAACACGCTTTTTTAAACCGTTAACAATTTCTCGATTATGCGTTACTAAAACTACGGTCGTGCCGAATCTGTTTATGCGTAAAAGCAGCTCAATAATTTCATGAGCATTAAGAGAGTCTAGATTACCAGTAGGTTCGTCGGCCAACAGAATTTTAGGGCGATGAACTAAAGCGCGAGCGATCGTGGCTCTTTGCTGCTCGCCGCCAGATACTTCAAAGGGATAACGATTAATTTTTGACTCTAAACCGACAATTTTCATGACCTGAGGCACAATTTTTCTGATTTTAGACGGACTGCCGTTGCAAACCTGCATAGCAAAAGCTACATTTTCAAATAAAGTTTTTTTGGGCAATAGCTTGAAATCTTGAAAAATAACTCCTATTTGACGGCGCAAAATCGGAATTTCATTTTCTTTTATATCGGTTATGTCCCAGCCGCCAACAACCACCTTGCCTTCATCAATCCGTTCCTCGCCTATTAAAGCTTTTACCATAGTCGTCTTGCCGGTCCCTGATTGGCCGACAATAGAAACAAACTCGCCTGGTTTTATATGAAGGCTAACTTTATTTAAAGCCCGAACATCAACCGGATAAATTTTACTGACATTATAAAATTTTATCATTTAATTTTTTTAAGCCGTAATTTATTAAATCGCTAGTAGTTTGCAAACTATGGCTATAAGACGAAGCGCCGAAAATAACTGTAATTATCGCATCACTTCCCTTTTCTACCTTTGTCATCAGGCAATAGCCAGCCTCGTTTAAATAGCCGGTCTTAGAGCCAATAATTTTATGCCTGTTTAATTCAATTAATTTATTAGTATTTTTAATACGATAATCTTTTTTCTTGTTAACGGTCGTAAATTTATAATCATTCATCGTGCTGGTTTTTTGAATAATGGGATTTTTTAACACCTCTTTGGCTATTATAGCATAGTCCAACGGAGAACTCACGTTTTCCGGCGCTAAACCTGTCGGTTCAACAAAGTTTGTAGAACTCGCGCCCCAACTAGCAACATTCTTGTTCATTAGGGTGACAAAGTCATCGCGGTTCAAACCGCTAACCCTCACCAAAGTTTCAATGGTGTTATTGGTCGAACCGACTAACGACGCATAAACTAGATTTTCAATGGTTAAAGTTTCGCCGTCATCAATTTTTAGACTGGAAGATTCCCAAGGTTTGCAATACTTATAATTATATTCTTCATCCTGCTTATTATAAGCGACAACTGTTGATAAAGTTGGTAAAGTGTCCAAAAATGTTTTTATAGCCACTAATTTTGTCAAACTGGCAAGTGGAGAGGTGGAGGCGCTATTTTTTTCCCAAATCACCTCCCCTGTTTTTTCATTAAAAATTACAGCCGATTTGATATTAAAATTCGGCTCAGTAAAAAATTTTTTATTATAATCGCCTACATTATTGTAAAGATTACCGCTGGCAATTGAAACCGGACTAATGACAACTTCCGCTATCCCGGCCCCCAAAGAAGCGATCTTACCAAAAGCCACCTTATCTAAATCTATGACTCGGTTAGGATGCGCTACTCTGTCAGGACCATAATCATTAATAGTTACGACTACTGACTTGTTGTTTCTTATATTAGTCACTTTTATTTTTGAACCTTTGGGAAAATCGGGCGAGGCGGCAAAATCACCATTTTTGTATTTATACCAACTAGCATCCCCCTTAATAATTACTGATGGTAAAGAAAAAACAGCTATTCTCGCATAGGGTAAATGTATCAACGATCTGACATAACTTTTGTCAGGATAATCAGTTGTCGGCAGGGGTCGCCAGCAATTACAACCTTTATCAAAATAAAAAACTTGCTTTAAATTGTTATCGTTATTATCATAATTCAACTGAATATAAAAAGGCTTATGATTGTCATAAGCGTATTTATTCAAAAATTCAAATTGAATTATTTTACTGACCTTATCTGCCTCCCAAGGCAAATCCATCGGCTCATTTAACTCAACTACCTGTACGCGTGTTTGTTCATTTAATATGCCGGGTACTAATGACAGCTTAATATAGTCGTCAAAAGCGCTGACAGTATAACCTTTAGCAATAGTTTTTTTATCCAAATTGATGCTGTAATACAAGTTCGGATCCTTGGCTGTTTCTGCCGGTTCTTCAGCTAAAACATATCTAATAGACAAAGAGCTAATAGCTAAAGCCAACATTGCAATAATAATTTTTTTTATGTCATTTTTATTTCTTTCTTTTTCCATAATTTATTTTTGAAGATAATATTACTTAATTGTTTACAACGCTTGAATTATTTTTTAATAATGTTATTATTCATATTGTGAAAAATAAAAAAAACGAATGCGTTTTGGAGGTATTTTGCTTTGTTTTTCTGTGAACCGCTGTCCCTGTCTGCTTTCGCATTTGCGCGGTAGTAGTTCAATGGTAGAATGTCTGCTTCCCAAGCAGAAGGTCGCCGGTTCGATCCCGGTCTACCGCTCAAGCGCAAAAGCGAACAGAGATCCCCATTTCTTGCTCCAACTAACGACAAACAGACGAAGACACTTAACTAATACTTTTAAAAGCCCACTTAGCTCAATTGGTAGAGCAATGGTATCGTAAACCATAGGTTGTCGGTTCAATCCCGACAGTGGGCTCTGGCTTTAGCAGGCGGGTAAACCGTAGGTTATGGTTTTAAATCCTGTCTTGAACTCATCTTTTAACGGACTAATTAATACAGTTTGCTTTTTTTATAAGCCCAATTCTTATTATTAATTTATCAAACTGAAATACTTATAACTATTCATTGACTCCTCCAGATAGCTATCTAGGCTTTTTGTCCTAACAAAAACATAACTTAAGTCTAAAAAATCCTGACTGCTGTTGGTGTTTTTAAATATGTAATAACCTTCTGGGGCATATACGATACCGCTCATTTCATTTGGCTCTAGGCTTTTAACTTCGTCATAAAAACCATATTGATTGGCGCTGTTTTTACTTATATTTATCCTTCCGGATTCATCGCCGTATTTGGATGATACGGCGGCAAAATCATTATT
>JAKJDO010000011.1 GCA_022705905.1 Patescibacteria group bacterium | reverse complement strand
AAAGGAAGGGGTTCTAGGGGAGGGAATTTTTGCCCGCCCTTGTTTCTTGCCCCGTAGCATCCCGTCACGGCGGGATTGCTTCTGGGGTTCCGCCCTCGCCGAATTTCGTGCCCCGCAAAGGCGGGGCGCGCCGCCTAATTTAGTTGCGCTTGACCCGTCCTCCCATTCGCGCGCAGAATTTACTCCCTAGCGGGTGAATAAAAACAATTCTTTGACACCTCAAGCGATTATGGAGTAAAATATATACAGTTGTTTAATAAATAATAATTTAATAATCTTTATGTCAAAACAGCAAATACAGCCGGTAACACGGCCCAGCAAAAAATATACTTTATCTTTTTCCCGGCGGCAAATCGTCGCTTTTATCCTTGTCTTCGGAGTAATCGGGGGGGGGTAATACTATATAAGACTCTCTTAGTGAAAGGCGCGAGCTACAGCTGGCTGCAAACGAGTTGGTCGGGTGGCGCGTCAACAACTGCGACAGCGAACCACCTAACCGATCAAACCGGCTGGACTAAATATTCCTCTAAAGACGTTTTACTCTCTACTTCTACCCCTGGCCAGTTAAGTCTTACTGCCGCAACCGCATCAACGACTGATACGGCGGATGCGGATTTTAATGCTGGAACGCAAACCAACACTTACGTTAGTGGTGGTACGGTTCGGTTAAAAAAGCCGAATGGGGTAGCCTGTACGGCCGGCACGGAATGTACAGCCGGTTATTGTGTCAGCGGCGCTTGTAATACTCTGGCTGTCGGCGATACCTACCAAGGCGGTAAGGTGTTTTATTTATCCGGCGGTCATGGCCTTATCGCTATGACCAGCGATACTTCTGCCAGCGCTCAATGGGGTTGCTACGGCACCACGATTACTGGAGCTGACAGTACGACTGACGGCGCGCAAAATACGATAGATATTGTTAACGGTTGTGCTGAAGCTAGCAGGGCTGCTAGATTATGCAGTGATTTATCGTCAGGCGGATATACGGATTGGTATTTGCCGGCTAAAGATCAGCTTCATACGCTTTACGGGCAGAAAGCAATTGTTGGCGGTTTTACGACAAGCGTCTATTGGTCGTCTACCGAGGTCAATAGCAACACCGCTTGGGCCGAGAACTTCAACCTTGGCAACCAGTTCAGCCTCAACAAGTACCTCGGCTTCTACGTTCGTTGCATTAGGAGTTTTTAATTATTTATCTATTTAACTATTTGACGAGAATCAAGAATAAAGAATTATGAATCAAGAAGAAAAAATAAAAAGTTTTACTGATTTAATCTGTTGGCAGGAGGGACACAAATTAGTACTGGATGTTTATAAAATAACTAAATTATTTCCAAAAGAGGAAATGTTTGGTTTGGTCTCACAGATGAGACGATGCGCCGTTTCCATAACATCAAACATCGCCGAAGGTTTTTCTAGATATTCTTATTCCGATAAAGCGCGTTTTTATTCTATTTCCCAAGGCTCGGTAACTGAATTGCAAAACCAACTACTGATAGCCCGTGATGTCGGTTATTTGGATAATGAAAAATTTAACGACATTGCCAAACAATCCGTCTTGGTACATAAATTGATTAGTGGCTTAATCAAGAAATCAAAAAGTATTCTTAATTCTTGATTCATTATTCTTAATTCATCGTTTAACCGCATGGCTCTTTATCATACTTTACCGATATATCGCGATTCGTATAGATTGATATTAAAAATATTTGAAGCGACGCGCGATTGGCCGCGCGAATATAAATATACTTTAGGCCAGGATTTAAAAAGAGACGGATTGGAAATGATACGGCTGATTTATCGCGCAAACAAGAATCAAGAAAAGCAGGGCTGTTTGGAAAATTTATTGGACAATTTAGAGATTGTTAAATTACAGATTAGGCTGGCCAGCGATTTAAAGATTATTTCCGTCAGCAAACAGGCGGAAATTATAGAGCTGATGGATGCTGTCGGCCGGCAGGCGAATGGCTGGAAAAAAAATTAATGTCAGGTTGACAAAAAAAGTGCCGGAATTCGGCTGGTTAAAACTTAAAGCCAGACGAAGCGAGCAGAGGTTTTTAACAAACTCCCATAAAGGGACAGGCCACCTCACCCCAACCATCTCCTTGAAAAGGAGAGGGAGTGAACGCTTGCCTGATAATGCTAAAGCATAATTCTATGCTTCTAGCGTAAAGCCTTTATTTTTAGTGCCGCGGTTTTACGACTAACAACTATTGGTCGTCTACCGAGAACAATAGCAACAACGCTTGGAACGAGAACTTCAACAATGGCAACCAGAACAACAACAACAAGAACAACGGCAACTACGTTCGTTGCATTAGCAGTTTGTTAAAAATACACAACGTCATTTCTGAGAAAGCGAGCCCTGAATTTTAGGGGCTCGTTTTTTCAAGATACTTTATGATAACTTTTAAAGATTTGCTGGAGGCGTATTATTCTTGCCGCCAGCATAAAAGAAATACGGCCAACGCCTTGCTGTTTGAAATTGATTACGAAAATAAGTTATTAAACTTATACCATGAAATAATTTCCGGCAACTATCGGACGAGCCGGCACATCGCTTTCATCGTTAAGCGGCCGGTGAGGCGGGAAATATTCGCCGCTGACTTCAGGGATAGAGTGGTCCACCATTTGGTTGTTAATCGGTTTAATCCGTTATTCGCCAAGCAGTTTATTTACGATAGCTATGCTTGCCGGCAAGACAAAGGCACGCTGTTCGGCATTAGGCGGGTGGCCAGATTTATCCGGCAATGCTCGCAAAATTATGCCAGACCAGCGTACGTCTTAAAATTAGACATTAAAAATTATTTTGTTGATATTGATAAAAGCATTTTATACCGACGGCTAAAAGAATTTGCAGCTGCTAAATACATAAACGATGATTGTGATTTATTATTACAGCTTTGCCGGGAAATAATTTTTAATGACCCGACTGTCGCTTGTATCCGAAAAAGCCATCCAGCCGAATGGCAAAAATTGCCGCCGGGAAAAAGTTTATTTGATGCCGCCAGCGGCCAGCAGGGATTGCCGATCGGCAATTTAACCAGCCAGACGTTTTCTAATTTTTATCTGGACGCTTTTGATCATTTTATTAAGCATAATTTAGGGATAAGGTATTACGGCCGGTATGTTGATGATATGATTATCGTGCATGAAGATAAGGAATTTTTGAAAAAAATTATTAAAATCGCGGCGGATTATCTGTCTGACAACCTGGGTTTAAAGATTCATCCCCGTAAAATTTATTTACAGCCGATTGGGCATGGCGTTGAATTTTTAGGAGTTCGTATTTTTCCGCATCGGATTATAATGGCTAAAAGAATAAAAAAGAATATTTCTAAAAAAATAAACCACTGTAATTGGTTGCTAACCAACAATAAAATAAGCAATAAGATTGTGAAAAAGAAAGTAAGGGCAAGCGCGAATTCGTATTTAGGAACTATTACTCATTTTGACACCTATAAATACCGACAGGCATTAATAGACGAAAGATTGGCAAGCGGATTTAAAAATTATTTTGCGGTAGGCAGAGGATACAATAAGATAATAATAAGTTAAACATCGGAGAGTAGATAGGCCAAGTACAAATTTTTTAGCGGCGCATTTTGCGAAGCAAAATACGAAATTCGGCGAGGGCGGAACCCCAGAAGCAATCCCGCCGTGACGGGATGCTACGGGGCAAGAAACAAGGGCGGGCAAAAATTCCCTCCCCTAGAACCCCTTCCTTTTTGCCCGCCCGCTTTTTGGGGGTGTGGGGGCTTTGCCCCCGATTGTGGCTTTTAAATTTTTTGTTTTAAATTCTTTTTGCTTGCGCTTATGCCTAGGGAAATAAGTCTTTGACTTGTGGATTAAATTCGGTAAAACTAGAGTAAAGGTTCGCTGAAATTTTTTTTGGGGAGCAACCACAAAAAATAATCCTAATTTTAGGATTATTTTTGTGTGTGATATACTAATATATAAAAGAAATAAAGCATTTATTTCAAATCGATTTTCCTGCGCAACCCATTTCTACAATTCAGGGGTAAAAAACTATCTGAGAAGATGTATGCAGTTTAAATATATTATAATTATTAAAAAACTAAAATTATATGAGCAAAATGCAAAAAGTAATAATTAGTGTTTTGTCTACTGTTTTCTTGGGTGTTTCTGGTTATTTCGCCTGGGACTATTTTTCTGATTCAAGGCAAAATAGGGCTGGAGCAGATCCAGAAAGCATAGTCGCTAATTACAAAAAATTGATGGAAGAGTCCGAACAGCTTAAAGTATTTGTTGGCGATAATTGTGACAATAAGAAGGCCATTAATCAGCAAATAAAGGCTATGGAAAAGCAGTTAGCAGATTTGGCGAGCAGAAAAGAACAATGGTTGAGTGACGCGCCGCCATTACCAGACGTTGAACCAGAGTTGATATCAACAGAAGAAACATCAAATCGTCCTGGTTCTGAAGTGCCGGAATTGACGCCTGACGTACCGCCGTTGCCGGATTTTGAGCCGGAACTACTAGAGACGGAAGGTCGTCCTGGTTCTGAAGTGCCGGAATTGACACCTGACGTACCGCCGTTGCCGGATGTAAATATAGAAGTTACTGATGATTCAGGACCACTTGATGATTATATTCCAGACATGCCAGAAATTAACACTGGCCGACCTGGTTACGAGGTGCCGGAATTGACGCCTGACGTACCGCCGTTGCCGGATGTTGAGATGGATATAATTGATCCTAACGAATATATTTTCCAAATGGAAAATTACGAACAAAAAATAAAAAATATTTTACAGGAGCTAGCCGCCTTGTGTCAGGAAGACGAAGAAGAACCGATGCAAAAAAAAATTATTTCTGATAAATGCAGTGACGCTTGTCAAAGACATAAAGATTGCAGCGCTTTTACTGACGATGTTACTTCAGCCGATTTAAATGACGCCTACAATACCTGCATAGAAGAATGCGCTACTTGGACGAAGGAAATGATAAAGTGTATTAATGCCATCGATATTAAAGCGCCTAATGATTGCGTTGGATTTTTACAGTGCCAGCTACCGCAATTTTACGAAGAGAAATACCTAAATTAAACAGAGTTATTTAGTCAAATTAATTTGTTTTGACAGCGGAGCGTATTTTATGGGATATAAGTAAATTATGAGATAACGTTACATTAGAGAACTTTGTATTTTTGTAATATTTTTTTGGGCGGGCTTATGTTTGTCTATTGAGAATACGATAACAGCCCTGGCGGGCAACTACTGAGTTTGTTAGCGGCTATTGTTGGTTTGTAGGGGGTGGAAAAAAATTGGTTAATCTATTTATATAATTTAGTGCAAAAAAGCAATCCGCCACGAATTGATAGTGAGCTTTATTTTTTTAACATAAAAAGTCTGATTAAGCAATCTCTTACTAGGTTGCTTTTTTTAATTTGCTTTTAAATTATTAGTGCTAAATTAGTAAAATATAAAAAAGTTTAAATCGACAATGGAGTTTAATAAGTTAAAATAGCAATTTATTTGAATATATTAAAAGGTCGATTACAGGGAGGATGTAATTATTAAATTAATAAATATATGAAAAAAAATATATTAATTTTAAGTCTTTTTGTTTTATCAACTTTTTTACCCAATGTAATCATGCCAAACTTTGTTTTAGCTGAAGAGCCAGCGGCCACAATTGATCTGCCTGTCACCATTCGTGATTTTCATGGTAATGAATGGGGCAATCCGGGTACCGATGGCTATTACGGACATCCTGACTTTGAAGTCAACCCCACTGGTTACGGCCTAGACTTGGGAATAGTTGAGTCAACTCTCGGCGGAGATAAAAAGCCGGTTTATACCGAATTAGCCGGCAATCCTTGGACCTCTGGCCAAGCCAATTTTGACCAATGGTATCGGGATACTGCCAATATCAACATGTCAAAAGCAGACACTCTAACTTTTACCTGGGATGGTAGTAAGTATGTTTATGAAAATTCTAATTTTTTCCCAATTGATGGTCAATTGTTAGGTAATGATGAACGCTCCCATAATTTTCATTTTACTTTGGAGATGCACAGCCAATTTACTTATCAGGGAGGGGAGACATTTAGTTTTACCGGTGATGATGACCTTTGGGTCTTTATCAACAATCAATTGGTGATTGATCTAGGCGGCGTGCACGGAGCGTTGTCAGCCTCAGTTGATTTAGACGATTTAGGATTAACTCCTGGCGAAAATTATGACTTTGATTTATTCTTCGCTGAACGCCATACAACTCAATCAAACTTTAAAGTGCAGACCACGATTTTACTCGAAGAGCCAGAACAGCCAGTATGTTACGTTCCGGGCCAATTTGCTTTTGCCTCAACCGTAATTGGAACCGAACAAGGCAAGAGGAAAGATGGTTCGAGCGTCTTAGCAGCTCGTTCGGTGCCAACACAGGGACTAGTATTAGAAAACGGTAATTACGAAACTAATTTTTATAGTTTAGGTTTTGGCGGCTGGATCATCGTCGGCTTTGCTGATATTATCGTTGACGCGCCGGGCAATGATTTAAGAATTACAGAAGACACTTGGGGGCCGTATCCTGTTGAGAGGGCGGATGTTTATGTTAGTCAAAACGGCACTGATTGGGAGAAAATAGGCACCGCCGATAATACTAATAGCGTTAATGCGACTCATACTACAACTGAATTTGATTTAGCTAGCCTAGGCTGGACCTATGCCGAATTCGTCAAAATAGTTGACACCTCTGATCCAGCTGTTCACAACGCCATTGCCGACGGTTATGATTTAAATGCTGTTGAAGCGCTGCATTCTGGTTATTATGGCGAATGTCAAGAGCCGGCAGAATATTTGCCATTGAAAGTTACTAAAGATGCTCACACTTCATTTATTAGAACTTGGGACTGGATAATAAATAAAACAGTTGATTGGCCAACATTAACTTTATCAGCCGGACAGATTCAGGCGGTAAATTATTCAGTAGAAGTTAGCGCGACTCCACAAGATAGTAATTGGGCAGTGTCGGGGACAATATCAATTCATAACCCCAATGAAGTCGGAGCAACAATTGAAAATATTTCAGATTTGATCTCAGCTGATATAGTTGCAACAGTAGAATGTCCAGTGTCATTACCTTATGTTTTAGCGGCTGGCGGCGATTTGAACTGTTTTTATTCAGGCGATTTGCCCGATAGCTCAGCTAGAACCAATACAGCCACCGTCGCTACTAGCGGTGATGTTCCGGGTGGTTCTGGCAGCGCAGACGTGATATTTAACAACACCCCGACTTCTGAAGTCAATGAATGTGTTAATGTCAGTGATACTTACAGCGGTTCTTTGGGGGAGGTTTGCGCAAACTCCGCGCCTCATGCATTCAATTATAGCAGGGACATAGGTCCTTATTCTATTGAAGGCATATACTACGTTGATAATACAGCTTCTTACGTGTCAAATGACAATCAAGCAACCGGTAGCAGCACAGCTTCGGTGGTCGTTACTGTTCCTTCGTCAGGCTGTACCTTGACTCAAGGCTATTGGAAAACACACTCAATCAATGGTCCGGCGCCATACGATGATGCTTGGGGAGGTCATGAGAATGACTATTTTGCTAGCTATCCATCATACACCAAATATCAGATATTATGGAATCCGCCTAAAAATGGTAACGCCTGGTATTTGCTAGCTCATCAAGATATTGCCGCTTGGTTAAATACGCTAAACGGCGCATCAATGCCGGCAGAAGTGGCCACTGCCTTGAGTCGGGCGTATGATTATTTGCAGACCTATGATCCGGGCTATATTGGCGGCCTGAAAGGCAGTAATGAATTAAGAAAAGATTTTATTCGTTTAGCTGGGATTCTGGAACAATATAACTCGGGCCAGATTGGTCCCGGACATTGTTCCGAGCAGTCGGTTTATAATTAAATCGTAAAATAGTTTACAAAAAAGCAGGACAACAAAAACCCTGCTTTTTTGTTGCATTTTGCCAAATGTGTCGTATAATTATAATAAGGGTAAATTTTAATAATTAAAGTTAAAATTATGAAAAAAAGCATAATTTTTGTTACGCTGTTGTTGTTAATTATTTTAGCTGGCTGTATTAATAAAATTGGCCGACCAGTTAATGCGCCAACAAATAATTCGGCCGTTGAGAAGTCTATTGGTGGCGATCAAGATGAACATGGTTGTCTTGGTCCGGCTGGTTATTCCTGGTGTGAAGCTAAGCAAAAATGCTTAAGAGTATTTGAAGAATTTTGTCCTGATGCTGTTGCTGCTATTGTTGGATCTATAAAAAATGAAACCGGAGTTGAATTAGTCTTAATTGGCGATAAAGAATTTAATTGGATTGCTAGTGAAGGCGAGGCAACAACCGATGTAAGAATTTCAGGGACTTCGTATGTTAACGACAACGTTCCAATGGCTGATTATCTCAAAATCGAAAAGTATATGAATGACAATTTTGAAGCTGACAGCTATAATTTAGCTGATGGTGTAGAGGGCGGTTTGCGCGGATACTATGTTGATTATATGGTGTGTGATTTGAATTTTCGTCATAATCAAATGAAGCAAAATGAGAGCGGCATTAGCGAACTGGATGGTGATAGTTTAAAAGTGACTTTGGATTGCGGTTATTTTAATAAAAATGATATTCCTAACCTTATAACGGCTCAGCTGATAAAAGAGATTTTGGCTAGAAAGTACCAGAAAGCGATAAGCGAATTAACAGTTAGGGTAGACAAAAACACTGATAATCACGCAGCTGGTAGTGTGAGATTTGGACCGGAAGGGACTCCGGGCGGTTTATGGTTCGCAGCCAAAACAGATAACGGTTGGGAGCTAGTTTATGATGGAAACGGAATTATACCGTGCGACGCTATCAACAAATATAATTTTCCGGAAGATATAGTTCCCCAATGCCTTGATACCAAAAACAACAATGAATTGATCACCAGATAATTTTTTCTTAGTTTTGCATGGCCAAAAAATAGGTAAAGTCGAAAGTTGTCTTTGACAAAAGTATAGCTTTGTGCTATTCTTTTTTATTACGAATAGAATATTAGAGATATGGAAGGGAGATGTCGTGGGAGGAAGAAAAAGTCATAGAAACGGCAAGAAGTATCGTGGCGATCATACGACCTTGATACCCGCTGCAGAAAACCTCTGTGATAGGATAGAGAAGATTGCCGGCGTTGAGATAAGCCTTGGCTTTATAAAACAGGGGTTGCCTTCGGTAAATGGGCAGATCAGAGTAAAGATTGCTGACAAAAGTGGGGGGATTTTGCTCACCATTCGTGGTAATACTTCAGCCCAGGAGATCACTGTCTATACTTTTAAAAGACAGGAAGCTAAACTGGCCATCGCCAGAGCTGCTAGGGGCTTGGATTATCATATCGCTTTTGGTGGTCGTAGAAGTGGTCAGTAAAGGTTACTATAAAACAGAAAAATTTACCCGTAGCGATTTGAGAGGAGGCGATGCTACGGGTTTTTTGTGTCTTGCCAAATTTTTTAAAAAGAGCTAAATTTTAGTTAAGTTAGAAAAATAATTATGCGCGTACCAATTAGAAAATCAGGGAAATTTACTAATTTAAAGCAGGACCCATATATTACACGAGAAAAGTGTGAAGAGCTTAAAGCTAGGTTGGAACGACTTAAAAAAGTAAGCCAGCCACGAACGATTGCTGAAGTAAAAAGATTAGCAGCGGACGGTGATTTTTCTGAAAACGCCGCTTATCAGATCGCCAAAGGTAAGCTGCGTGGCATTAATCAAAGAATATTGGAGATTGAAGATTTATTAAAGCGGGCGATAATTATTGAGTTGCAAAAAAATAATGGCACCGTTCAATTAGGGAGTATTGTGACAGTCGAAGCAAACGGTAAACAAAAAATTTATCAAATTCTCGGTTCGGCAGAAACCGATCCCGATAAAGGCATTATCTCTCGCAATTCTCCAATCGGCAGAAACTTGATTGGCAAAAGAGTCGGTGATGTCGTCATAATTCATCTCAATAAAGAATTTAGATACAAAATTATTAAGATAAGTTAATTATATGAAAAATCAGATTATTTTTATTCGTGGCGGTGAAGCTTTTGATACAAAAGAACAGTATTATAATTATTTACGGCAGCGCGAATACAATCCGTTTGAACAAAAGAAAAGTTGGCGTGACTGGATCGGCTGGGCTTTGAGCGAAGAGTACGAAATGATGATGCCGACTATGCCGAATAAGCATAACGCCGATTATCTTTCTTGGCAGATTTGGTTTGAAAAACTTTTTCCATATCTAAATGATCAAAAATTGATTGTCATTGGACATTCTCTTGGTTGTATTTTTTTAGCAAAATATTTAAGCGAGAATAAATTCCCTAAAATAATTGACCAACTGCATTTAGTCGCGCCGGTTTTTGAAAGTGAAGGATTGAACGGTGAAACGGTAGGTGACTTTACGTTGAACAAAAACAAGCTGGTTAATTTAGGAAAACAAGCCAAAGTAATTTATATTTACTGTTCTCAAGATGACCCAGTAACTCCGCTAAGGCACGGAGAACTTTATAAAGAATATTTGCCAAAGGCTGAGCTACTTATCTTCGAGGATAGAGGCCATTTTATTCAACCGGCCCTGCCTGAACTGTTGGGTAATATTTATAAATTAGAAGGTAAATAATTTAAATAAGTTCGTAGTAGCGGCTAAGTCATTGTTGTAGTATAATATAAAGCAAGGACAAGTTTCGTCATAACTTTAGAATTTATTTTATGTTTAATAAAAAATTACAAGTTTATTTTCTTCTGGCCTGTATTTTGGGCGTTGGCATTTTAACTTTTTTGATTTTTCGACCTTTCCTTTATACCTTAGTTTTTGCCGCAGTTTTTATGGTTTTATTCCAGCCATTGCAGCAGAAAATATTAAATTTAGTAAAGGGCAGACAGGGCGTCGCCTCTCTATTAACTTTGTTGGTAATTATAGTGTTTATCTTTGCGCCTTTTGTTTTTTTGGGTTTTCAGATCACTCAAGAAGCGAAGCAGCTTTATTTAGCTTTAACGGAAAAAGGCGCGCAAGATGCTTTTCTGGATGTGGTGAGAAATATACTGAATTACTTGCAAGGGATTATACCGTTTTCCTCTGAATTTTCTTTAGATACTGACGCGTATTTGCAAAAAGGATTTAACTGGTTGGCGCAAAATTTCGGCTATATTTTTTCCGGTATCGCTGGCTTTTTGATTGATTTTTTGATATTCTTGGCTGCTTTGTACTTTTTGTTACGAGATGGGAATAAATTAAGAAGACTCTTGGTTAAAGTTAGTCCTTTGGAAGATAAAGATGATGAGTTGGTCTTAGATAAACTGGAAGCTGCTATTAACTCGGTTATTAAAGGTAGGTTGTTGGTGGCTATTATTCAAGGCACTTTAATTGCGGTTGGCTTTTTAATTTTCGGCATTCCCAATCCTGTTCTTTGGGGGAGCGTCGCAGTTTTAACGGCGCTTATTCCGGGAGCAGGCACTTCAATCGTGACAATACCAGCGATAATTTTTTTATTTTTAGACCATCATCCTATCTTGGCCCTAGGCTTTGCTTTTTGGGGGGTGGTTATAGTTGGTTTGATTGATAATGTTATCGGGCCGAAGTTTATGAGCCGTGGTATTCAAATCCATCCCTTTTTGATATTTCTGTCTGTTTTAGGCGGCATAATATTTTTCGGACCAGTCGGATTTTTACTTGGACCTTTAATTATAAGCACTTTATTTGCCTTCCTGGATATTTATTTTTCCCTGCTTAAAAAGGCTAATACTTAATTTTTTTTGATAGACCTGCTCTGCAAGATGGGGTATAATTGAGGTATAGAAAAATTATATGACAAACCTCAATAAAAAATTATATTGGGCTCCAAGGATTCTTGGGGTTGTTTTTATTTTGTTTATTAGTTTATTTGCCTTTGATGTTTTTGGTAATAATTATGGTTTCTGGAAAACGACTGCTGCCTTTTTAATTCACTTGGCTCCGGTTTATGTTATGTTCGTGGTTTTGTATATAGCTTGGCGTTGGGAGCTGATCGGCGGATTTATTTATTTGTTCTTAGCTTTCTATTATATTTTTACCGTTAATTCTAGTTTTCTATTTAAGCTGCCTATTGCCGCTCCACTAATTTTAATCGGCGGACTTTTTATTTGGGACAAATATTCTAAGGAATAGTCTTTATTTACATGAAAGAGAATTATTTTCAAAATAAATTAGAAGGCAAATCATTAAGTCCGATAGATTCATTTGAAACGATGTCTCGGATTGACAGGAAATTGTTTGATTCAGATTTTTCTTTATCTAATGCACAAAAGCAAGTAGATTTTGAAGAAGGTGATTTAGAAATTAAATTATCATACGGAGAATGTGGTTATACATCAGTCATCGACAGCGCCGAAGAAAGACATATTGACTTAAGCGGCAGAGAAGCAGCCGCTAAAAAGTGGAGGAAGTTAGATAGTTTAACTTTAAATTATAATGGTTAGGAATTTAACTTTGTAAATTTCCTGCCCAATGATTGGCAAATTATTTTCAAGTCAGCGCCACCAGCAGTGCAAGTAGAGGGAGTAAATCCGGAGCAAAGGACAATTTGTATAGATAATTCAGCTAGTCTTAAAAGTTTGATCGCGCTATCTCACGAGATTGGTCATGCGACGGCATTTCAAGATATGAGCGATGAACAAAGGGAAAGGTTTGTAGAAATTAACGATACTTTTAGGAAGTGCGCCCGTTATGGTAAGTCTATAAAAAAAGAGATATTGAACGAAGTGTTAAGGTCGGAAAGGGATGCTTGGGCAGTGGCTATTAAATTATTAAAACCAGCAATAAAGTCAGGCCTGCTGGCTAAAGAAGATTTGCTCAATTACGTCCATTCCATAGAAGGACAAGGGTTAAAAACTTACTCAAAGGCAATAGATAGAATGATTGAAAAGAGATTGGTAGAGAATTAAATTTTTTCTTTTTTGAATATTTTTAGAGCAATTAGCGTACTACCAATATAGATAATAAAATTCATGATTAATAACGACCAGGTCGAAAAAATGAGCGACGAGGATATTGTTAAATTAGCCCTGCAAAATCAGGATTATTTTTTGCATATCATCAATCGCTATCAGTTGCGGTTATTCAATTTTATCAGACGCATCACTAATGCCAGCACTGAAGACGCCGAAGATTTGCTACAAGAGATTTTTTTAAAGATTTATTTAAACTTAAACGATTTTGATCGTGGTTTGAAGTTTTCTTCTTGGGCTTATGCTATTGCCCGCAATCAGGTAATTAGTCATCACCGTAAATTGCAAGCGCGTGCCGAGGGCCATACCGTTGCCCTTGAAGATGAAAGTGTAAAACAAATAGCGGCAGACTTTGATATAAAAAACAATATAGATCTGCAATGCTTGAGGGAAAATATTTTTAAAATATTAGATAATTTAGATGATAAATATCGAGAAGTTCTAGTCTTAAAATTTTTAGAAGAAAAAAGTTATCAGGAAATTTCCGACATTATTAAAAAGCCAATCGGCACCGTTGGTTCGATGATGAACAAGGCTAAGACAGAATTTCAAAAAGAATTAAGCAGACAAAAAATTAAATTATAAATATATGACGTTAAATAAACATTTTGGGGAAGAACTGCTCCATAAAATTAAAGATGAAAGGTTGCAACCTAAACCACGTTGGCAATTTTTATTGAAAAATTATACTGTGTGGGGTTTAGGTATTTTAGCTATGTTTCTAGGAGCAGTATCTATGTCACTCATTTTTTATATGTCTAATTATTCCGAATCAGATCTTTACGAACGTGCAGGTGGGCTTTTCTGGGAAAAAATATTTTTAGTAGTGCCATTTTTTTGGGTAATTTGCTTGGTCTTTTTTGTCTTCGTTGTGCTTTATAATATTAAACATACCAAAAAAGGCTATCGTTATCCGCTGCCGTTTATTTTGGCTTTTATTATCAGTACCAGTATTATTTTGGGCGGCATTTTTTACGTTATTGGTTTTGGTGAAAAAATTGATGATGAGTTGGGTCAGCACGCACCATTTTACGATCAAGTAATGAACCCGCACATTGATTTTTGGTCGCAGCCGGAAAGAGGCAGGTTGATGGGTATGATCATTTCACAAAGCGGAGACAAAGAATATATTTTAGTTGATCGTGAAAATAGAGAATGGCTTGTTTTTGCCGGCAGCACTAGTCAGCCGATAGATAATAAAATACAGATCGGCAGGCCGGTAAGGTTGCTAGGTAGAGTTCGGTCTGATAATAAATTTAACATAATTGAAATTTTATCAATAGCGCCGGGCAAGGGATTCTTTGAAAAATTTGGTCCGTCTTCGCCTAAAAAAATGGCACCTCCTTCCTCCGCGCTTATGATGGAAAAAAAACAATTTAATCAAGTACAGAATAATTTTTGCTTGTTTTTAGAAAAATATCCAGAAATTAAACTTATTTTTGCCAGTAGTTTATTAGAAAACAAGGAAGTAATTAAAAAAATAGAAGCAGACGACCCGCAATTTTTCAGATATTTAGAGTTTTTAAATTCAGGAACCAGCACAACAATAAATTGGCAGCAATAATTTAAATTAAAATTTATAAAAAAATAGGATCTTCGATTTAGGTGGTTCTATTTTTTTGAAGAAAAAAAATTTTTAAGCGTATAAATATTTAGGGGCAGCCCTAGAGAATTATATCCAGATTGATTCTCTAGACTAATTAACAATTTAATAGGGCCTTTCTGCCGTATTCGGCTTTTTGGGAATCCTGCCTGATATGGCAGAGGGCATAATATTTTTATGAAGAAATCATATATTATTTCCGGCGTGGTCGCTTTGACCATTTTAGCCACAGCGACCGTTGCTATTCCAATAGTTCTAGCGACCGATAGCTCAGATTCCAAAGGTTTTTTTGGTAGGTCTCGTGGGCATTTTAGTCAAGGATTGACCGAAGAGCAGAAGATAGAGATGCAAACAAAGATGGACGCAGTAAAAGCAGCTTTAGAAGCAGGTGATTATAACGCCTGGGTAGCCGCGGAGAAATCAATAAACGAAAATTCTCCTGTTTTGGAAAAAATAAACGCTGACAATTTCGCTAGCTATGTCAATGCTTGGAGTCTACGTCAGCAAGCCGGCGATATAATGGAAGGACTGGGACTTGGTAAAGGTGGAGATATGGGCAGGCGAGGTCATGCGAGTATGGTTGGCGGTTTTGGTTTTGGTAAAATTGGTAGACAGAAACATTAGAGAAAAATAACAATCAAATATTTATAGAGTGCATAAATTTAAAAAAGAGCGTGGCTGAAATTTAAGTAGGTCGCGTTTTTTTTGGTTTTTAAGAAAAAAATAGCTAATATTAAACAATTTATTCTTTTTTATTTAAAAACATTTTGTTAGCGTTGCAACGATTGAAGAATTTTTCCTAATTTCCGTATTACTCAATAGGCTTTTAATAATATTTTAATAGTTTAATCAACAAGTAATTTTACAATATTTAGAGTTGTAATTTATTTTTATGATAAATGAAATAATAAAGTTTTTTTCTGAGCATAAAATCAGAACAGCAGTTTTAGTCTCAATTATTTTAGTCGGTGGTTATTATGGTTACAATTATTTTTTTGCAACCGCGACAACTACTAAATACATAACTCAAGCAGCTGAAAAGACAACCATCACGACTTCGGTTAGTGGCTCAGGACAGGCGATTGAGCTGAATTCAATTGAGTTAAAGCCGGCCTTAGGGACATCAAACACCATCGTTTCCAAGGTGGAAGTAAAAACCGGAGATATGGTAAAAGCTGGAGAGGTTATTGCCGTGCTTGATCAAAAAAATAGCCTTTCATCTTTGAATCAGGCCAGAGCATCTTTAGCCAGCGCTAAAGCTAATTTGACAAGCACGCTTGCTGGTGCGACTGATTTAGAAATTAAAATTCAGCAAAACAGCGTGGCTCAAGCCGAGCAAGGCTATAATAATGCATTAGCCAGCCTTGAACTGACAAAGCAGTCCACGTCTTTATCTACCTCTCAGGCCCAAAAGACATTAGATGATTTATTGTCGCTCAATCCCCCCAGTATTAAACGGGAGGCTGTTTTGAATTCCGTTCAAGACAGATTAACCTCGGCAAAAACAACCCTAGACGCGGAAAATAAAATTTTAACAGACGATGATAAAAAATACGTAATCGGCGTAAAAAATCCCGTATCTTTAAACAATGCTCAAAGCTATTACAGCCAAGCCGTGGCTTTGCTGAATACAGCTTATAATAGTTTGAGTGTAGCTAGACAAAATGAAAGCGATGCCAATATCAACGTAGCTGTTAGTGATTGTTTAAACGTTTTATATAAAATTTTAGATTCAGCCAACAATCTTTATGACGCATTACAAGGTGCGGTTACTACTAGTGCTTATACGCAATCAGAATTGGATGGTGACAAATCAGTTGCTAGCGCAGCTGTGTCCAGCATGAGTTCAGGCATATCATCTATTCAAACTGCCAAACAAAACTTAGTGGACGCTATTACTAACGCCCAAAATTCTTTAGACAGTGCAAAATTATCCGCTACCTCGCAATTGAATTCGGCGGAAAACCAAATTAAATCCAGCCATAGTTCTTGGCAGTCCGCCAAGGATCAGTTAGAAAAATTAACAAAACCAGCCACAGAACAGGCGATAGCTTCAGCGCGTTCGCAAGTTATTAGCGCTCAGGCAGCGCTTGAGCAGGCGCAAAATAATTATGACAACACTATCATAACAGCGCCTTTTGACGGGCAAATGGCAATCATGAACGTGCAAGTAGGCGATCAGGTTAGTGGTTCGACGATCATCGGCGCTTTAATTACCACCCAAAAGATAGCCACCTTGTCACTTAATGAAGTTGATGCGTCTAAGATAAAAGTCGGCGACAAAGTAATTACCACTTTTGATGCCGTTGACGGCCTGTCTATAACCGGCAAAGTTTTTCAAATCGATATGCTCGGGACTGTTTCGCAAGGAGTAGTTAATTACACGGTCAAAGTAAGCTTTGACACTCAAGACGAACAGGTTAAACCAAATATGAGCGCTAACTGCGAGATTATAACCACTGCTAAAACGGATGTTGTAGCCGTTCCTAATTCTGCAGTAAAGACTGACAATAGCGGAAATTATTACGTGCAAATGCTTGATGCTAACGGCAGTCCCTTTAATAAAGCAGTACAGACTGGCATCGCAAATGAAAGCATAACCGAAATTATTTCTGGTTTAAATGAAGGAGATAAAGTTGTGACCCAAACTATTATAACCGGTGGAGCGACTCAAGTCCCTTCTCAATCAAGCAGTAACCTTAGAATTCCGGGACTTGGTGGCGGATTTCGTTAATTTTTTTAAAATGTTGGAATGTAAAAATATTTATAAATCATATGAGAGCGGTGGCATAGCAACAGAAGTTTTGCGCGATATCAGTTTTACGATTAATGACGGGGAATTTGTAGCTATCACTGGTCCGTCTGGATCCGGCAAATCTACTTTGATGCATATTATCGGCGCTCTAGACTGCCCTTCTAGCGGCCAGTATTTTTTAGATGGTCACGATGTTTCAAAAATGACTGACGACGAATTAGCCGGAATAAGAAAAGATAAAATTGGTTTTGTTTTTCAGGCCTTTAATTTGCTGCCGCGAGCGACTGTTATGCGCAACGTTTCCCTGCCTTTGATTTACGCTGGTGTCAATCAGGAAAAAAGAGAAGAGATGGCTGGGGAAGCATTAATCCAGGCTGGTTTTGATAAAGATCGTTATTACAATTTGTCCAACCAATTGTCCGGTGGCCAGATGCAAAGAGTCGCTATTGCCCGCGCTTTAGTTAATAATCCAACCATTGTCTTAGCTGACGAACCGACAGGCAATCTTGACTCTAAAACCGGCGATATCGTTTTAGCAACATTCCGTCGTTTAAATAGCGAAGGACGAACTATAGTTTTAATTACGCATGAGTTGTATGTAGCTGAACACGCTGATCGGATAATAACTATTAAAGATGGCCGAATTCAGAGTGATAAAAAGAATGAGCATCGAACGATCATGCAAGATAATGGCAAACAAAAAATATGAACACCACTGATTTATTTCAAGAAAGTTATAGCGCCCTAACTACGAACAAGGCTAGGTCGGGTCTGACGATGTTAGGCATAGTCATTGGCATTGGTTCGGTTATTGCTATGGTAGCCATTGGCCAAGGAGCTCAAAGTTCAATCGAATCCAGCATCCAGTCAATCGGTTCTAACCTAATAATGGTAATGCCTGGTTTTCAACGTGGAGTGGGGACGTCGGTTAGCACGGGGCGTGGTAGTGCCCAAACGTTAACAGTGGAGGATTCCGAAGCACTAGGCAATCTCGCTTCAGTCAAAGCAGTAGCACCAAATACTTCCGGCAGGTATCAAATTACAGCCAAAGGGGCTAACACCAACACGCAAGTAGTCGGTACGACTGCGGCTTATCCTGAAGTCAGAAATATTAGCATCTCTCAAGGAACTTTTTTTACTGATCAGCAAAATAGAAGCATGACTAAGGTCGCAGTACTCGGTCCGACAACAGTCAGTGATTTGTTTGGTTCTAGTACTACCAGTGTTATCGGTCAAACTGTCAGGATAAACCAACTGGATTTCAAAGTAATTGGAGTGACTGAAGCTAAGGGTGGCAGTGGTTTTTCTAACCAAGATGACGTGATTTACGTGCCTTTGTCAACGGCTCAACATTTTTTGTCAGGAACTGACTCTGTTTCAACTATCAGCATCGCCGCAGTCAGTACGGACGTGATGTCAACCGTCCAACAAGAAGTAACTGATTTATTATTACAGCGGCATCGCATTTCTGACGCTAGTCAGGCTGATTTTCAAGTAATGAATCAATCCGATATTGTTAGTACTGCTTCTAGCGTTACCAATACTTTTACAATGTTACTAGCAGCGATAGCCGGTATTTCTTTAATTGTTGGTGGCATCGGTATTATGAATATGATGTTGACGACAGTGACAGAAAGGACTAGAGAAATCGGCTTGCGCAAGGCTATTGGCGCAACTAAAAATGATATTAGCTCCCAATTTTTGACGGAGGCGGTCATGTTAACTTTTTTAGGAGGCATCCTCGGTATATTATTGGGTTGGGTAGCTTCTTTGTTGATTTCCAAATTTGCCGGTCTGACAACTAGCATTTCTTTAACATCAGTAGTGTTGGCCTTCGGAGTCTCGGCAGTCATCGGTTTAGTTTTTGGTTATTATCCGGCTAGGCGGGCTGCTAAATTAAATCCAATCGAAGCTTTACGTTTTGAGTAGGTTTTAGGTTATAGGCCCCGGGTATTAGCGGTTAAATTGTTACGACTGCTAAAACCTAGAACTTAAAAATTTTATAATAATTAAAGTAAAAAATATGCAAAAGACAACAATTTATGCAGTGGGAGTAATTTTAGTCATATTGGTTGGCGCCGGTAGTTTTTTTGGCGGCATGAAGTACTATCAAAAAAAATCAGGAACCAATTTTCAAAGATCTAGCGTTCAGGGGCAATTTGGACAAGGAAACAGAACTGGTTATGTCGGCAGGCAGGCAAGCGGCCAAGGATTCGTTAACGGTCAGATTATTGCCAAGGAAGACAAAAGTATTACTGTAAAGTCTCGTGATGGCGGTTCTAAACTTGTTTTTCTATCAGAGAGTACGGAAATTTCAAAATCAGCCACCGGCACAGTTGATGACTTAGCCGAAGATGCTATGATAATTGCTAATGGCGCAACTAATCCTGATGGCAGCATTACCGCCACCAATATTCAAATTCATCAATCAGGCCTTGGCTTCGGGTCGCCTGGCGTGGGTGCCGGACCGCAAGACAGTCTAATTCCAGAAAATTAATATTTATTTTTTTTAGGAAACAATCGATATTTCCAATAAAATCCGTTAGATAGAATAGTTATTTAATGGATTTTTTCGTTTGATTTTTTACGAAAGAAAAGGTATGGTTTATAAAGAATATAATTAATTCTTTTTTATTATGAAAAATCAACTTTTAGAAAAATTAGAAAAAGTTCAAGCGGTCATTAGAGAAAGGGAAGTCGGCATAAAAAAATTAGAAAGGCTAAGCGCTGAAACCAGACGCGCTTTTGATAGCGCTATTAAAGCTTTGGTTAGTGCTAGAGACATCGACATCTTTGAGGAAATAAAAGAAAGAAGGAATCATCTTCGACAATGGCGGATTAGTATTTTTAAAACTATTTGGCCCATCAATTTTAAGTATGTTTTGAGCATGCCTTTTATTTACGGCATGATTGTGCCATTTGTTATTATGCACATTGGCTTGCAGGTTTACCAACAAGTTTGTTTCCGTATATATCGCATCCCGCGGGTCAAAAGCAAAGATTATTTTGTTTACGACCGTCATCTCCTGCCATATTTAAATTGGTTGGAAAAAATTAATTGTCTTTATTGCAGTTACGGCGTAAATATTTTGCGGTTTGGCATGGAAATAGCTGCTCGAACCGAGAGGTATTGGTGCCCGATAAAGTATGCGAAAAGAATTGACGACACTCATTCGCAGTATTCAAAATTCGTTGATTACTTAGACGCTAAGGATTTTCGAGAAAAGTGGCAAGGACTGAGAGATTTCTCCGATGTCGTAGCTAAAGAAAACTTAGAGAATGAGAAAGAATGTGATTTCAAAAAATAATAGAGCAGAGCAAACTTGAATATAGTTTGACAAAAGTATAGCTTTGTGCTATGCTTTTTTGAAATCAAATTCAGATTGAGGAGGTGGGTATGAAAGTTTCTTTGCATTATTTTTTTGCATTGTTAATGGTGATCGGTTTTGTTCTTTTATCGTCATCGGTCAGTTTAGCTGTCGACAAAACGCAGCGCGTCAAGATCGTCCCGGGTGGCAAGGAGGTTACCGTAAAGCCGGGTGACACTCTCTCGCATCTTTGCCTTGAGTATTACGTTGGCGATTCGGAAGAAGATTGTCGGTTCATCGCCGACATCAATGGAATGAGCACTGATGAAGTGCTCAAACCGGGTAAAAAATTTTTCATCCCATTTGTGTATCGAGTAGTTACGAGGGAAGTAAAGAGCGGCAAAAAGGTCGGTTGTACCGACTGGTATGCCGATAGGGGGGCAGTGGAAGAGCATGCGCGCTACGGCAACATGTTACTTCCCACTTTGAAACATAAGGTGGAAAGAAAATAGCGCAAACGGTTCGCCGGCAGGGGGGGGGGTAACAAACCTCTGTCGGCGAACCATCAATTCTCTTGAAACTATCAGGGGATTTTTTATTTGCAAATTTAATATTATAAAGCAATTTTTTCTTTCTTGTTCACTACCTTGCAATACATAGTATTATGTGCTATACTGCAAGTAGGTAATTAATTATTGTGGATAACTATGTCTCCAGAGCATAAAATAGACACTGAAAATACCCAAGCGCAAATGCGCAAAGGCATTTTGGAATTTTGTATTTTACTGGTAATTTCCCGCGGTAAAGTTTATTGTTCTGATATTTTAAGCGAACTTAGGGAAGCTAATTTGCTCGTAGTTGAAGGAACGGTTTATCCGCTTTTGACCCGTTTAAAGAATTCCGGACTCTTGTCATACGATTGGGAAGAATCGCCGAGCGGTCCGCCGCGCAAATATTATTCACTGACGCAAAAAGGCAAAGAAACTCTAAAGCAGCTGACTAGAACTTGGGAAGCACTTGATAAATCAATTAATTCGTTAGTTAAAAAGTTTAAATAACCGCACTGTCATCCTGAACGAAGTGAAGGATCCCGAGATTCTTCGCTACGCTCAGAATGACAAAAGGATAACATATGAAAAAAAGTATAAGTATAACTCTCAATGGTCTAGTCTTCAATATCGAGGAGGATGCTTATGAGATGTTAGAAAAATATTTAGATTCAATTAAAAAATATTACGAAGGCACCGAAGAAGCAGAAATTCTCAACGATATTGAATCTAGTATCGCGGAAAAGTTTTCGGCTAAATTAAAATCAGAAAAACAAGCCATAACCATCGCTGATGTTGAGGAAATTATAAAAGTCATGGGTACGGTCGCAGAAATTACGGAGTCGGAAGACTTAAACGAGAAAAAAGAAACCGTAAAAGAAGAAATTCCGGCTTCAAAAAAGAGGCTTTATCGCAGTACTGACGATGTGATTATTGCCGGTGTTGCTTCCGGCATTGCCGCTTATTTTGGCATTGATCCAGTGTTTGTGCGCATTATCTTTGTGATTTTGACTTTTGCTAATGGTATCGGCATTTTGGCATATCTAGTTTTCTGGATTGCTATGCCTAAAGCGGAGACCAGCGCGCAAAAACTAGAAATGCGCGGTAAGCCGGTTAATCTAGCCGAAATTGAACAGGTGGTAAAAGAAAAATCAAAAATGATTGGCGAAGAAGGTCGGGTTGCGATCGGGCGCTGGCAAAAAAATGGCGCCTTTAAAAAAATTTTAAATTTTCCGATTAGAATAATCGAAATTATTTTCCTCTTCATAAAAAGAATATGGCACATATTTTGGCCGATTGTCGCTGTTATGTTTGGCATCTTTGCTGTCATCGGTTCGGCTGCTGGTATTCTGGGGATGAGCATCTTTTCATCGCTAGCGGTTTTTAATATCTCTTCGCCATATTTAATTTCTGATTTTCCCCTGCAAGAACTGGCTAGTATGCCGCTTTATTATGTCGGTGTGATTTCATTATATGTCGTCTGTGCTTTGCCGCTCATATTCTTAACCTCCTTAGGCATAACTTTAATTAGGCGTAAAAACTCATTTAATTTAATCGGTTCCAGCATTCTCGTTGGTATCTGGATGCTAGCCGTCATTGCTTTTGTCGTAGCGGCAGTTAATCTCGTACCGATGATCAGAGCGAACGTTGACGATATTAGCCAGGAAAATAAAATCACGAGAACTTTTGACTATAAAGATTTCAATAAATTATATCTGGGCGGTTATCAAAGTATAAAAGTAACGGAAGGCGATAACTATTCCATAAAATTAACCGGCCGCCAGAGAGAAATCGATCGGTTGCTATTCAATGTTGAAGATGGTCAGTTGCAAATTACGCAAAAGCAAAGAGACGATAAGGGAATTTGCATCTTCTGCTTTGATCGCGCCATCACCGGTGAAATTGTCGTGCCAAAACTAGATTCCTTTGTTGGTATTGGTCGGACTGATACGACTATCAGGGGCTTTGATAAAGATATGTATATCAGTTTAGGCGAATTAGCGGACGCCGATCTTGAACTTGCAGGTCAAAATTTGTCCGGCACCTTGAGCGGCGTGGGTTCCAATTTAGAATTAGCTGGCTCGGCTAAAGCGATTGATATAAAAATGGACGGCTCAGCTAATTTAACAGCTGAAAAATTAGTGGCGCAAAAAATTAAATTGGTTTTAGGAGTTTTTAGTAGCGCCAGTTTAGAAGGAGAGGCAAATGATTTAGAAGTAAAATTATCAGGCAACAGCAGTTTAACCACCAAAGATTTAATTACTAAAAATGTAAAAATTGAAACCAGAGATTTTTCGGCGGCTAATGTATGGGTAAAAGAAAAATTAGAAGCTACCAGCTACGATAATTCCTCAATAACCTACAAAGGCGAGCCAACAACGATTACTAAAAATTCATCAGACTTCAGTACGATTGAAACCTGGCAAGGCGATAACGAAGACCGCTATAAAGTCTATATCAAAACCGATGTTAAACAATATTCGCCTGCAATGTCGTCAATTCGCGGTATCGGCTTAACTCCGGAATTCTACGGCACGACTGATAAAAATATCATTTATCGTTTTACGACTAACCAGGGATATTTGGTAACCAATTGGGACAATCCAAATTATGTCCAAGAGATTGACACAACTGATTCTAGCGAAAAGATTTATTGGGTATATCCGATGGACACAAAATTAAATATTGCTGAGCCGATTTATATAAATTTAGAAGTCAGGCTAGAAGGCGAGGATAAAATTCTGGCCAATACCCAAATAGAATTTAAAGCCGACGATCAAGGTCTGGTTGTGCAACAAGCTAATAAATAATATAAGTAGTTGTCATTCCCGCGCAGGCGGGAATCCACCGCGGATCCCCGATCGCGGTCGGGGATGACAAAAGGAACTAGCTGGAATCCTAGTTCAAACTCAAAAAGCCCTTTGGCGAACATCAAAGGGCTTTTATTAGTATCAAAAGAATTTTTGACACTTTAAGCGATTGAGAGGTAAAATATAAATAGTTGTTTAATTAAATCCCCTCCTTGGGAGGGGTTTGGGGGTGGGTTCGTTTGTCAATAAAACACACCCCCGCCCCGCATTTGCGGGGCACCCCTCTTGTTAGAGGGGAATATTAAAAATAAACTCTATGTCTAAACAAATAACTCCTCAAATAACTCGTCCGGTTAAAAAGCACTTTTTAGGTTTATCATTTTCCCGGCGGCAAATCATTACGTTTATTATCGTCTTCGGAGTAATCGGGGGGGGGTACTATATAAGACTCTCTTAACCCGCGGCGCAAATTTTTCCTGGCTCCAGACTTCTTGGTCGGGCGGAGCGTCTACTACGGCCAAAGCGAGCCACTTAACCGACCAAACCGGCTGGACTAAATATCAATCCAAAGACGCTTTACTTTCTACTTCTACTGAGGGTCAGCTAAGCCTGACTGCCGCTATCGCGTCAACGACCGATACGGCGGACTCGGATTTTAATGCTGGTACAGCCAGTAACGTTTATATTGAAAACGGCACGGTTAAATTAAAAAAACCAAATGGGGTTGCTTGCACTGCCGGTACGGAATGTTCTGCCGGTTATTGTGTAAATAGTGCTTGCAATACTCTAGCTGTCGGCGACACCTATCAAGGCGGTAAGGTGTTTTATTTATCCGGCGGTCATGGCCTCATTTCTATGACTAGCGATACTTCCGCCAGCGCTCAATGGGGTTGTTACGGCTCAACTATTTCCGGAGCGGACAGTACGACTGACGGCGCGCAAAATACGATAGATATCGTTAATGGCTGCGCCGAAGCCAGTAGAGCCGCTAGACTATGTAGCGATTTATCGTCAGGCGGATATACAGACTGGTATTTACCGGCTAAAGACCAGCTAAATACTTTATATACACAAAGAGCCGTTGTTGGCGGTTTTACGACTAGCAACTATTGGTCGTCTACCGAGAACAGTAGCAACAGCGCCTGGAGCCAGTACTTCAACCTTGGCAACCAGAGCAACAACTACAAGAACAACGGTTTCTACGTACGTTGTATTAGGAGTTTTTAGTTATTTATCTATTTAACTATTTTCGCGAAATTTCCGAATTTTCAATTTTCAATTAATTAATTTAACAATTAATTAAACAAGAGTTAAGTTTTTTTGCAATCAAAAACCACCTCGTGATTTAGAGATGGTTTATGAAGTGGAGCCAAGGGGAATCCCCATCTGCCTCGCAAGCTCGGCGAGCGGGCAGGGAATCCCATAATCCAAGCGTCAACCATGAATTGCCGCACCAACGGCTGGAAAAAAAACTAATGTCATGCTGAGTCCCGAGCACTCGGGACGAAGCATCTCGGGGGGAAAGCATTACTCACGAGATTCTTCACTTCTCCGCCCTGGGCGGATTCGTTCAGAATGACAAAAATAAATAATCAAAAAACACTCCCGAAGATTAAGGAATGTTTTATGAAGTGGTGTTTGTTGGAAAAAGTCAGAACTCATTTTGAACAAAATCCCGACTAATTCGCTCCGCCCCGCCACCGCTCGCTTCGCTCGCTGTTCCGCAAAAAAAGTTTTCTTCGCATTTTTTGATTTGGCGCGCGATTTCTTTTTCTTCTAAAAGGAAAACAAAACTTTTTTGCGAGACCCTGCTCTGAACGAGCAGGGCGACGGG
>JAKJDO010000010.1 GCA_022705905.1 Patescibacteria group bacterium | reverse complement strand
GATAACGAAGCTTACGCCAACACTGGTATGCAGGCTAGTGCCGCCACGCCGATCGGTTCAAACACAACCACAACTCCATCCGGCGAAGAGTCTATCGGTTCTCATCAATCTAAAAAAGACATGGTTGCCATTGCTTTAGCGCACGGTTTGTACTATGTTGCGCAAACGACGACCGGCTATCCGGCTGACATTCAGGCTAAAGTTAAAAAAGCCGTCTCAATACCTGGACCGGCCTACATCCAAATTCTAGTACCTTGCATTCCGGGCTGGAAAATAAAACCAGATCAAGCGATTGAATTGGGGAAACTAGCATCTCAAACAGGTCTCTATCCGCAGCTTGAATATATTAATGGAGAATTAGTCAGTAAAACTAAAATTACAGAAAAAAAGCCAGTCGAAAAGTATTTAAAACTACAAGGCCGATTCTCCCACCTCTTTAAAAACGATGACGGCAAAAAAGAAATAGAACTAATCCAAAAACTAGCAGACAGTAATATTGAGAAATATAGATTACTTGAATAATTTTTTCATTGTCATCCTCGCGAAAGCGGGGATCCAGATTTTAAAAAACAGAAAGTGAATTTCGGCTCGAAGGCCGGAATGACAAATGACAACAGCAAAGAAAGACGGCAGTCAATTGACTGCCGTCTTTCTTTTATATCTAACTTAAGAAAAAAATTATTCGTACTTGGCCCTTTCCTGTTTGCCTTTATAGCCAGTACCAGCCGGAATTAAACGACCAATCATTACGTTTTCTTTTAGTCCCTCTAAATAATCAATTTTACCATTAACAGCGGCTTCAATTAACACACGATTAGTTTCTTGGAACGAAGCGGCCGATAAAAAGCTATCGGTAGTCAAGGAGGCTTTAGTAATTCCAAGCAATAAACGTTCTACTTTAGCTTCTTTTTTGCCTTGAGTTTTAGCTATTTCATTCACCCTAGACACAACTGACTCTTCCACAATTTCGCCTGGCAATAGTTCGGTATCGCCCGGATCCTGGATGTAAAAACGTGAGAACATTTGTCTAACGATTATTTCAATATGCTTATCATTCAATGGCTGGCCCTGAGAAGAATAAACGCTTTGTATTTCTTTAATAATGTACTTCTGGGTGTCTAATTTATTTCTCAACTTATATAACTGCTGCAAATCCAAACTGCCGTCAGTCAACTGATCTCCCTTCTTTACTTTATCGCCTTCCTTAACAATGATAGCAACACCTTTCGGTACTATGAATTCTTTTACCTTTTCAGCCTCAACAGCCACCTTTATGCTTTTGCTGTCTAATTTTACTATCCCGCCTCTTTGTGCTTTAACTTTAAAACTGCCAACCATGAAAAGATCTGCTCCGTTAGCTACTTTGTCATTATCTTTCACGACCACCTTTACTTCTTGTTTTTTGGCGCCTTTGGCTTTCTTTTCGCCAGCATTCAATTCGGCTTCTTTGACAGCGTCAGCAAAAATATATTTATCAGTAGATGTGCCCTGGTAATAAATCTTTAAAATTTTAGCTTGCGGATTGCTGACAATAACCTTCCCACTTTCATCATTAATTACACGTTGCGCAGTTTCAATTTTTATCTCGCCAGCCACATCGGCAATCAACGCCTTCCTCTTAGGCGGTCTGGCTTCAAAAATTTCTTCCACTCTCGGCAAACCTTGAGTGATATCAGAGCCGGCAACACCACCTGTGTGAAAGGTTCTCATAGTTAACTGCGTGCCAGGTTCACCGATTGATTGTGCGGCAATAATACCAACGGCAGTGCCAAGTTTAGCAGGTTCATTATGGCCCAAATCCCAACCATAACACTTTGTACAAACGCCCTGATGTAATTTGCAGCTTAGCACCGAGCGGATACAAGCTTCTTGAATATCCTCTTTCTTTATTTTCTCAACTACGTCCTCTGTTATTAATTCACCTTTCTTTACTAAAACATCGCCTTTAACATTTTTTAAATCTTTAGCCAAATATCTGCCTAACATCTTATCGGTTATTTTTTGTCCGCCTTCCTCCGCCTCTTCCCTAGCTATAACTAGGCCTTCACTATCACCACAATCATCTTCAAGCACTATCATGTTGTGAGTAACATCAACTAAACGTCTGGTCAAATAACCGGCGTTAGCGGTTCTTAAAGCTGTATCAGACAAACCCTTACGTACACCGTGAGTAGAAATAAAGTACTCTAGCACATCGAAGCCTCTTTTAAAATTTCCCCTTACCGGCAATTCAATAATATCGCCCGACGGAGAAGTTACTAGTCCCTTCATTCCTAAAATCTGCGTCAGCTGCGCCCAGCTGCCGCGAGCACCTGATTCAATCATTGAATAAACCGGGCCGTCAACCGGCAAACCCTTTTTGCAGATATCCGTCACTTTTTCTTTAACTCCCGTCCATAATTCAATAATCTTGGCGTATCGCTCTGATTCAGTTAAAAGACCCTCTTCGTATTGCTCTTGAATTTTTTCAACTGTTTCCTGCGCTTCAGCGATTAGCTTATCTTTTTCTTCTAGTTTAGGCAAATCATCAATGCCCCAAGAAAGTCCGCTTTTTGTTATATATTCAAAGCTGCGGTTTTTTAAATTATCAAGAAATTCAACTGTTTCTTCTTTGTTGTACTGATGATAGCAATTTCGCACTAACTTTTTTAATTTACCCTTATCGATAATTTCATTAACAAATCGTAATTTCCCCGGCAAAACTTCATTAAAAATAATTCTGCCGATTGTAGTTTCAACCAATCCCATATCGCCAATCTTAACTTTTATAACCTCGTGTAATTTTATTAAATTGCTTTCATAAGCGAACATCGCCTCTGTTTCATTAGCAAAGCTTTTGATATTATCGCTTTCTTTTCTAGGCAAAATACTAGTTAAATAATAAGCGCCCCAAACAATGTCTTGGTTAGGAGCTACGACCGGATCGCCGGTAGCTGGCTTCAATAAATTATTGGCAGATAACATTATATCCCTAGCCTCCTCTACAGCTTCTTTTGTCAGCGGTACATGAACAGCCATTTGGTCACCGTCAAAATCGGCATTAAAAGCGCTGCAAACCAAAGGATGTATTTGAATGGCTTTACCTTCAATTAAAATCGGCTTAAAAGCCTGGATGCCTAAACGGTGTAAAGTTGGAGCGCGATTTAAAAGCACAAAAGCGTCAGCAATAATTTCCTCTAAAATGTCCCAAACTACGTCAGCGCCTGATTCGATATAGCGCGAGGCGCTGCGTACATTATGAACTATTTCTTGTTTTATTAACCTGCTGATGATAAAAGGTTTAAATAATTCTAAGGCCATGGTTTTAGGCAGACCGCATTGGCTTAGTTTCAGTTTGGGGTTAACTACAATAACACTTCGTCCGGAATAATCGATTCTTTTACCTAATAAATTCTGGCGAAAACGACCTTGCTTTCCCTTTAAAGAATCAGCCAAAGATTTGAGCATTCTTTTCTGCCCGGTTGAAGCGACTACGGTTTTGCCATGTCGAGCGGAGTTATCTATTAATGCGTCAACCGCTTCTTGCAACATTCTTTTCTCGTTGCGGCAAATTACCTCCGGAGCATTCAACTCAATCAGCTGCTTTAGTCGGTTGTTGCGATTAATGACACGACGATATAAATCATTTAAATCAGAAGTGGCGAAACGTCCGCCATCTAAAGCAACCATTGGCCTTAAATCTGGAGGAATAACAGGTACAACTGACAATATCATCCATTCAGGCCTAATATTGTTGACATGTAAACTTTGGAATAATTTCAAACGTCGCATTATTTTTTCACGTTTGGTGTCAATAGCTCCCTCAAGCTCTTGGCGCAACCTTTTAATTGACCCTTCTAAATTTATATTTTCCAATAATTTTCTAATTGCTTCAGCGCCAATACCAGCTTCAAAAATATGTCCATACTTTAAACTTAAATTTTGATAAGTGCTTTCGGAAATAATCAACAATGGCTTCAACTCTTTTAATTCTCTTTGAGCTTGATCAAAAGCATTAACCAAATTATCAAGCTTTTCCTCTTTTACCTTGTTAAGCGCCTCTATTTCATTAGCAATTTCTATTTCTGCTTCACTATCTTTTTTCCCCTGAGCAACGATCTTGCTTTTTCGATTCTTTATTTCGTCCACTTGTCGACCAAAATCATTCTCAATAGATTTCTTTTTTTGTTTAAATTCATTTTTAACTTGATCAATGGTTGCGTTTTTTAGGTCTTCGTTAACATCAGTCACAATAAAACTGGCAAAATAAACCACCTTTTCTAAAGACTGCATCGACAACCCTAAAATCAAACCAATTTTTGATGATAACCCTCGTAAAAACCAAATGTGAGTGCAAGGAGATTCTAATTTAATATGACCCATGCGCTCGCGGCGAACGATGCTACGAGTTACTTCCACTCCACATTTATCGCAAACAATGCCTTTATAACGAATCTTCTTATACTTTCCGCAATAGCATTCCCAATCTTTGGAAGGGCCAAAAATACGTTCGCAAAATAAACCGTCTTTTTCCGGCTTTTGCGTACGATAATTTATGGTTTCTGGACGCGTAATTTCGCCATGAGACCATGATAAAATTTCTTCTGGAGAGGCTAATTTTAACTTAATAGCGTCAAAATCGGTAGTCTTTATAGGATTGAGCATATGATTATTATTGAAAATAATATAAATTAGTTATTTTTTTCATGTTCCGCCTCTTTTTCTTCTTTTACCTCTTCTTCGCTCTTTTCTTCCTCAATATTTTGCCGGCCGCCCAAAAGTTCAACATCCAAACACAAGCCTTTTAACTCTCTTACTAAAACATTAAATGTTTCCGGAACGTTCAATTTTCTGATGGTCTCGCCTTTAATAATTGATTCGTAGGCCTTACTGCGTCCTGGCACATCGTCTGATTTAATCGTTAAAATTTCCTGCAAAGTATGGGCTGCGCCATAAGCCTCAAGCGCCCAAACTTCCATTTCTCCGAATCTCTGGCCGCCAAACTGCGCCTTACCGCCCAAAGGCTGCTGCGTAATTAATGAGTATGGTCCAATTGAACGTTGGTGGATCTTATCGTCAACCATGTGATTAAGCTTTAACATGTATTTGTAGCCAACTGTCACTTTGTGATCAAAAGGCATGCCGGTTTTGCCGTCGTATAACGCCGCCTTGCCGTCTTCAGACAAACCAGCTTTTTTCAATTCTTCTTTAATTTTTTCTTCAGCGACGCCATTCAATACGGGGGTAGCAACTTTATAGCCCAACTTCTTAGCTGCGAAGCCTAGATGTGTTTCTAAAAGTTGTCCTAGATTCATACGGGAAATAATGCCTAGCGGTGACAAAATAATATCGATAGGAGTGCCATCTTCCAAATAAGGCATATCTTCAACTGGCACAATCTTAGAAATAACTCCCTTGTTGCCATGTCGACCAGCCATTTTATCGCCAGCTTGTATTTTTCTTAAATTAGCTACTGTCACTTGAATTGATTGCAAAACGCCAGCCGCTAGTTTGTCGCCGTCTTCGCGGGAAAATATTTTCACATCAACCACCTTGCCGTGCTCGCCATGTTCTAAATACAGAGAAGAATCTCTAACATCTTTTGCTTTTTCACCAAATATTGCGCGCAACAATTTTTCTTCAGCTGATAGTTCTGTTTCGCCCTTAGGAGTAATTTTACCAACTAAAATATTACCAGACGAAACTTCAGCGCCAATTCTGATAATGCCTCTGTCATCTAGATCCTTTAATTTTTCTTCACCAATACTCGGAATATCACTGGTGACGACTTCTGGTCCCAACTTGGTATCACGAACGTCAATTGTATAGTCTTCAATATGAATAGAGGAAAATGTGTCTTCACTGACTAAACGTTCGGAAATAATAATAGCATCTTCGTAGTTAAATCCCTCCCAAGTCATAAACGCCACTAAAGCATTCCTGCCTAAAGCTAATTCACCTTGATTTATAGCGGGCCCATCAGTTAGAACTTCACCCGTTTTTATTTTATCGCCAACATTGACGACCGGACGCTGATTGATGCAAGTAGTGGCATTAGAGCGCAAAAACTTAGTCAATTTATAAACTTTATTTTTGCCTTGTTTATTTTTTACTTCAATAGTAGCGGCGTCAACCTTAGCCACTTCACCGTCTTCATTGGCAATAATAATATGGCCCGAATCTCTGGCTGCTCTTGCTTCTACTCCCGTCCCAACTATCGGCGCCTCTGCAGAAATAAGCGGTACGGCCTGACGTTGCATGTTTGTCCCCATTAAAGCTCTCTGACCGTCGTCATGTTCAGCAAATGGAATCAAAGAAGTGGCAATGGAAAAAATTTGATTGGGCGCCACACCTATAAAATCAATTTTACTAACTTCGACTGTTCCTGGTTGACCATATTTTCTGACTTCACATTTGTCAACTAAAAAATTACCTTCAGCATCAACTGGCGTTGTGGCCGTGGCCGTTATATATTTTTCTTCTTCAAAAGCATCAAGATACACCAATTCATTCGTAACTATTGGTTTAATTGGAACTAAATAGCTGGTTCCTAATTTATCAAAAAGTTCTTTGGCTTGTTTTTCAGTAATCGTTTCACCTGTCTTAACAATTATTTTATTTGTCTTTTCACCGTTCTTAATTTCGCAAATATCTTCACGAGCAATTTTCCCAGCTGTAACTTCCGGTCTGTTGGTAATATCGTGCAAAACTCGACGATAAGGCGCTTCTAAAAATCCATATTTATTCAATTTAGCATAACAAGACAAATGGCCGACTAAACCGATATTTGGGCCTTCGGGAGTGGCAATCGGACAAATTCGGCTGTAATGAGTGGTGTGTACGTCACGAACGTCAAATCCGGCTCTTTCTCTAGTTAATCCCCCCGGACCCATGGCTGACAAACGACGCTTATGTTCAAGTTCAGCTAATGGATTGGTCTGGTCCATAAATTGAGATAACTGGGATGACATAAAAAATTCTTTAACAACACTAATAACCGGCCGGGCGTTAATTAATTTATTTGGAGTTAAGGTGCTTATATCGGCAGTACTCATTCTGTCCTTAACAATTCTTTCCATGCGAGCCAGGCCGACGCGAAATTTATTTTGAATAAGCTCGCCTATGGCGCGAACTCGACGATTTCCTAAATGATCAATGTCGTCTTCCTTGCCTTGAGTGATATTTAATTTTATCACTTCCTTAATAATTGCGACTAGGTCTTCTTTTCTTAATATTCTAGTTTCTTTGTTGTTGGGAATATCAAAACCGAATTTACGATTAAGTTTGTAACGACCAACTCGATCAAAATCATAACGGTCAAAACGGAAAAACATGGAATGAATCAATTGGCGAGCGTTTTCAGTAGTAGCCAAATCACCGGGCCTAATTCTTTTATAGACCTCTTTTAAGCCTTCGGCTTCATTTTTGGCAACGTCTTTTTCGATGGTGGCGTCAATATAACCAAGCTCCTCTCCTTTATTTATATCTATATCCTTAAATAAATCTTTGATTTCTTCGTCAGAACTTATGCCGAAGGCACGCAAAAGCGAAGTAATGGCTACTTTTCTTTTTCGGTCAATGCGCACCCAAATTACTTTATTGGCATCAGTTTCAATTTCCAACCAAGCGCCGCGGTTTGGAATAATTTTGGCTCCGTAGTATTTACGTCCGCGCACATATTCGGAAGTAAAAATTACGCCCGCGCTACGAATTAGCTGCGACACCACCACGCGTTCAATGCCGTTAATAATGAAAGTTCCGTTTTTAGTCATCAACGGAAAGTCTCCCAAAAAAACTTCCTGAATATTCGACTCGCCAGTCCTCTTGTTGGTTAAACGAACCTTAACGCGCAAAGGCGCTTCGTAAGTTATATTTTTACTACGGCTTTCTACTTCGTCAAATTTGGGTTCATCTAAATAATAGTCCTCAAAATATAATTCTAGATCGCGTCCAATAAAATCAGTTATGGGAGAGATCTCATCCAACAAATCTCTCAGACCTTCATCTAAAAACCATTGATAAGAATTTTTCTGCACCTCGATCAAGTCCGGCATATCAGCCGCGTCTGATTGGTTGGCAAAATATTTTCGGGCTAAAAAATTACTAGCGGAATCGTTGTAAGTCATATGATAATTATGATCGCTAATACACTAACTAATATTTTAATATTGGCGATTGTTATTTTTTATATAAGGTATTAAATTTCCCGGTTATTATCTATTTCTCGACTAAAAAAATGCACAAACACACAAAAATCCTCAAATCCATTTTTTGGAATTGAGTTTATAAAGTCTCTTGTCTAGTTAAAAGAGAAAACAGCCACTAGGGTTATATTAAAAAATATTTAATGCATGGAGATTTTTTCTGAAAAAATATCGGTAAAACAAAAAAACGGCCACTGATCGCTCTAAAAACGATTCTATTCCGTTTCTTTCTCCTACCTACATTTAATATAAATCATTAAAATTTAAGCCTCTTACTTAACTTTAATAACGACAAACTAGAAATAATTTGTCAACTATTAACAGTATCTTAGCAAAAAAAAATAGCCAAGTCAAGAATCTTCCCCTTAACATTTTACTATTTAATATTTTGCCTAATTTTAAATAAAAAAAAAGAATGCAAAGAAAAATTTCAGCTAAAATTAAACTAGAAACAACTAATTATCCACAATCATTCTAGCTGTTTCCAGTTTATTTTTTATTATTTTTCTGGTGACTTGCCTATCATCCCACGGTATTTTTTTACCATCAGCCGTACATATTGCCTGTTCGCTGCCCTTGCCGGTAATTAAAACGATATCGCTGCTTTGCGCTAAATCAATAGCTTTGGTTATTGCCTTTCCCCTGTCTAATATTTTAAATAAATCAACTCCGTCTTTTTTACCTTCTTTTTCTGCGCCTAAAGCAACTTGATCAATTATAATTTCTGGATCGTCGTCATACGGATCTTCATTGGTAACAATAACATAATCAGCTGATTGGCCGGCTAGTCTGCCTAACATTGGCCGACGAGCTATATCTCTGCCTCCACCAGCTGAGCCAATAACATGGATGATTTGACGGTGGGCAATGT
Source organism: Patescibacteria group bacterium (assembly GCA_022705905.1). Lineage (GTDB taxonomy): Bacteria > Patescibacteriota > Patescibacteriia > Patescibacteriales > UBA12075 > JAKJDO01. The sequence continues at coordinate 17,276 of JAKJDO010000010.1, read as the reverse complement.
TGGCCACCGTTTCATAAAGTTTGGCTACAGCATGCGGTTCAAAAGCGTAATCAACAATTACAATAAAATCTTGACCAACATCAACCATTTCTAAACGACCGGGTATGCCGTGAACATCTTCCAGACCTCTTTTAATTGTTGCGAGTGTCAACGATAAGGCTACACCCGAAGACAAAGCCGACATAGCATTAGCAATATTGAATTCGCCCAATAAACGCAGGTTAATATTAACTCCGTTAAAATGTAAACTAGCGCAAGGAGACTGACTAGCCGTCTTTTGATAATGCAAAATTTTGATATTCGGCCACATAGCGTCTTCTTTTTCCGTAAAAACAATTTTTTCTTCAGCCCAAAAACTTAAAAAATAATCAGCGTAATCATCATCACCATTTACAATAATCGTTTTTTTGATTCTTCGTAAATCTAATTTTTTTATTCCGGAATCTGATTTTACTACTTTATTTTTATTATTAACATGCTTGGCCTTGCATTGTTTTAAATGGGCGAATAATTTACCTTTGGCTTTTTTATAATTTTCGAAACTGCCATGAGCTTCAATATGTTCAGGATAAAGACAGGTAAAAATTAGATGGTCGTAATTTATAAAACGGTGGCGGAATTGCGTAACACCCTCCGAAGTTGTTTCAACGATAGCATATTGGCAACCATTTTTAACCATTTGCCGCAGCATCTTTTGCAGGAACATCCTGCCTACCATTGTCATTTTTTTATCATTTAGCCACTCTCTCTTCCCATCACTAAAAATAGCAGTCGAAGTGTAGCCCACTTTAAAACCGGCTTGTTCTAACATTTTAGCGATTAGATAGACAGTCGTAGTTTTGCCAGTTGTGCCAGTCACGCCGATTACTATCAACTCTTCGCTCGGCCAACGATAAACTGCTGCCGCTATAAGGCTAAAAAAATAATGATAGGCTGGTTGCAGTATCTTGAACAATTTACTCGGAATTAATTTTTTTATTTTAACCAAAATCTTATCCATAATAATATTTATAGTTTTCTTCTTATTGAGCGCAAAATTTTATATATATTATACCCCGACTCCTTTAAAACTAAATCAAAAGTACCCGGGCGATCTACTTCAGCTCCGCCAAAACCAATCTTAAATCTAGTGACTCCAGGCCACTTATGTTCATCTATGCCATTAAAATCATAATATTTATAACCTAATGATTTCCCTAATTTTATAATATGCCAGTGTAATAAATATGGCGCCATTACGTTGCGATCTTTATTGGCTGAGGCTCCATGCACATAGGTTATAGTATCGCCAAAAAAAACAGATAAAACAGCTGCTACAATCCTGCTGTTATATTCGGCTAAAAATAATCTTACAAAACTATTATCGAGTTCAAGCATCTTTTGATAATGTCCCTTACTATGCAAACGAAAACCGTCTCTTGCCACTGTTTCTTTCATAATACGCCAAAAATTATCAAAATCGTCTTTTCCCCCTTCTTTTATTTTTACGCCCCTTTTTTCAGCCAAACGAATGTTATATCTGGTTTTGGGATGCATAGCAGACAACAATTTTTCCTCATCTTTCTCTAAATTGACAATCGCAGTTTTACTAGGTTCGACATCTACGCTTCGCTTTAATTTTACTCCGAGTTCTCGGGATTGAATATTAAATATTGGCTCAAAACGAAAAAATATAGCTTTTTCACGCTTAGCCGCTTTCTCAATTTCGGCAAATAAAAAGCTTGCGACTTTCAACTTCTCGCTTTCAGCTACTACTGGCCCACGAGGGCAAAAAAAATAATTAAAACCAAAAACAGTTTTTTTTACGAAACTAGCAACACCGACTAGTTTACCGTGCTCTTCTATACCGATTCTAAAAACTTTTCCGTTGTCTTTTTTCAGCAGCTCCCCCCACTCTCCTGATTGTAAAAACTCACCGTGATCTTGGATGGCTAAAAATTCATTTAATTTTTCTTTATCAAGTTTTACAATTTGCATTTATTTTCCAATTGATTTTAAAACCGCTCTAATTCTTTCTCCGCTTTCCGTTATTTTCGGATCAACTTGTTTTAAAGCGTCGCGAGCTTGTTGTAATGTATAACCCAAAGCCATTAAAGCATCTATTTCGTCTGAAGCGATATTTACGGAACTCTCGGCGCTGGGACTACCGTAAGTTAAAATTCCAACTTTATCTTTAAGTTCTAAAACAATACGTTCGGCGGTTTTACGACCGATGCCAGAAACCTTAATTAAAAGCGAAGGATCTCCTTGTGCAATTGTCGTTTTTAAATCATCAAGACTGGCAATAGACAAGGTATTGAGAGCTGATTTTGGGCCCACGCCGCTAATTGATAATAATAATTCAAACATCTCCAGTTCGGCCATAGAATTAAAACCATACAAATCTTGCGCGTCCTCTTTAATATGCTCATGAACATACATCTCTGCTTCTTGATTTATATCTAGTTCAACATAACGAGCTGCACTAACAAAAACCTGATAACCAACATTGCCGACAAGTAGAATAATATAACCCCTACCTTTATTTTGAATTTTGCCCTTTAAATACGCAATCATAAATTTTAGTTGTTAGATTTTAGAAATAATCATTAGGATCGAAATTGAAGCTAGAACCTAAAAACTCGTCAAGTTTTTCTTCGCAGTAAACTAAATTCAGGGATAAATTTACTTGTCTCAATAACCACCTTCTGCTTAGCTCCACCATGAACCTCTTTAACGCTTTTGCTGTCTTTAGCATTTAGCATCTTTTTTATTTTCGTTTTTATTATATTGTAAGGTGGACAGATAATTTCCACTTGGTCACCCACTTTTAAAGAATTGTGAACAGCGATCGTGGTCTGAAAAAATTTTTCTTTTTTTGCGCTTGATAAAGCCTGCCCGCAAAATTCCCAGTTCGGTAACTTATGGGAATTGTCGATATTCTGAGCCAACCTACCCCGATTAAACAAAAAACCTTCGGTGTAGCCGCGATGAAACATTTTTTCTTCAAGTTCTTTGTATAGGTAATCTAAAATTTTCTTTTTTGCTTTGTTGGTTTTTCTGCTGTAAATCGTATCAATTGCCTGGCGGTATGCGCCAACAACATTACCTAAATAATAGACGCTTTTGGCCCGACCTTCAATTTTAAAAGCATCTATTTCGGCTTTTTTTAATTCATTAAGCCTCTTTATTAAACACAAATCTTCAGAGTTTAGTACGTAGCTGCCATGCCCTTCCTCCACTAATTCCAATATTTCATTTTTTCTATTTTCTTCTGCTAAATAAATATTATATTTCCAGCGGCAAGGCTGGACGCAATCACCTAAATTAGCATTGCGCTCCGTAAAATATTTAGACAAGAAACATCTTCCTGAATAAGCCATGCATAACGCACCGTGCACAAAACACTCCAATTCTAAACCGGGCACTTTCTTTTTTATGCTCTTAACGTCCGATAATGTTAATTCTCTAGACAATATTATTCTTTTGAATCCTTGGTCATGCCAATATTTCGCTGCCAACCAATTAGTGCAGTTAGCTTGGGTACTTAAAATTATTTTAGCTTGCGGCCAATTTTTTTTAACTATCAGCATAACCGCTGGATCAGAAATAAAAATGCCATCAACTTTTATAGCCTTTAACATCTTAATATGTATTGGCAATTTATTAATATGTCGATTGTGCGCAAAAATATTAACGGTGACATATATCTTTTTGCCTAGCCGATGGGAGTATTCAGCTGCTTCTTTAATTTTATCGAGCGTAAAATCATTAATTCTCACTCGCAAAGAAAAATCGGGCACGCCTACATAAACGGCATCAGCGCCAAAAGCAAAGGCTGTTTTCATCTTTTCTAAATTGCCGGCCGGAGCTAGCAATTCAACTTTTTTGATTGTTCTTACGCTCATTTTTTTTGTATATTTTATAGCTTTACTTTACAATTTATTTTAATAAAAATCAAATAATTTTTATAAACAAAAAAAGACGGAGAAAGCCGTCTTTTCATGCCTTAATTACCATTAAATTTAAAAAAAAATATCAAGCTTCGTCTAAATATTTTTTTATTTTTTGGAATACGGTTTCTGGGGTCCATTCTGACTTTACTATAAAATCGCTCGCGCCCATTTTAACGCAATATTCAATATCCTGAACGTTATTATAGTTAGTCAGCATAATTATCGGTACGCCCCGCATCGAGCTGAGAGATCTGTCAGTAGCTATTATTTGCAGCACTTCAAATCCATCTTTTACAGGCATATTAATATCAAGAAGCAGGAGGTCTGGTACAGATTCTTTAATTTTTTTTATAACTTCCTCCCCATTTTCAGCAATAATCGTTTTAAAACCGTTCTTTGCAAGAACAATTTTGTACATCTCGGCTATATCTTTTTCGTCTTCGCCAAGCAAAATCGTTTTTTGCTTCATATATTTTATCTATTTTAAAAAATAAAAATTTTAATTCCCTAATGTTTTTTTGATCTTTTCGGCAATTTCTTCGGTCGTAAAATGAGCTTTTACTAAATAATCATTAGCGCCCATTTCCATAGCCTTCTTGATATCATCATCCTGACCAAGATTAGAAAGCATAATAATAGGGACTGTTGCAATAGCTTTGTCTGGGTTTTGTCTTAATTCATGCAAGATTTGAAAGCCGTCAATTGCCGGCAAAATAATATCGAGTAACACAATGTCTGGTTTTACTTTTTTAACAGTGTCCAGCGCCTGCTGTCCGTCAATAGCTTCGTAAACTGTATAGCCCTCCTTGGCTAATTTTTTGCTGCAAATTTCTCGTAAAAAAGGATCGTCTTCTACTAAGGCTACTTTTATATTTAGCTTCTTTACATTAACATCTTCCTTGGCGATTGGAGCAGGCGCATTTTTTACTGGACAAGCTATGGTCCCGTCCGCATGTATGCACTTTTTAACCTTTTCTAAAACATCGGCAGCGCTAAATTCAGTCTTGATTAAGTGGTCAACGGCACCCAACTTAGTCGTTTTTTCAATCTCTACTGGCTGACCGGAATTAGAAATAATGATCACTGGAATTTTAATATTTTCTTCTGACATTTTTTCTAGAACCTCATATCCATTCATTTTCGGCATGACAATATCAAGTAAAATTAAATCGGGACTAAAACTCGAAATTTTTTTAAAGCCGCTTTCGCCGTCTAAAGAAGAGTCTACTTCATAACCCTCTTTTTTTAACTTAGCTACCAATAAATCTACCAGAGACTCCTCGTCTTCAATAATAAGAATTTTTACTTTTTTGCTTTGATCGTTTTTCATATGTTTTGATATTTTTAATTAACTAAGGCTTGGTGGTAACGCTATTGCCAACGCTGTCAATCGGGATGTTAAAAATAAACTCCGTACCCTTACCCTCTTCACTCTTACACTCGATCTCCCCGCCATGTTTTTCGATTATATTTTTAACAATAAAAAGCCCTAATCCAGAGCCTTCGGTTTGCATGCGCACGACGTTTTCGGCTCTAAAAAATTTTGAGAATAGCTTTTCCTGATCTTTCTTGGGAATACCTATGCCATTATCTTTTATGCTTATTTTCAAATCTTTTTTATGATCTTTTACCTTTATCTCAATTTTACCATATTCTGGCGTATATTTAACAGCATTTTCTAGCAAATTCTGTAATACTAGCGTCATTTTCTGCTTATCCATAAAAACTTTCGATAATTTTGCCGGCACGTCTAAAACCAACTTTATCTTCTTGCTATTTATCTGGTTCTCCAAACTTTTTACGACAATATTCAAAGTTTCGTCTAATCTATCTTTAGAAAAAGAATAACCAAAACGACCTTCTTCAATTCGAGACACGTTAAGCATGTCGTTAACTAGCGTAATGATGCGCTCGTTACTGGCATAACCTTGGGCTAATAGTCCTTGCTGCTCTTCGTTTAATTTTCCGGCGTCTCCATCCAAAATCATTTTTATTACCCATTTAATAGCTGACAAAGGCGTGCGTAGCTGATGAGCGGCAATAGAAATAAACTCACTTTTCATACGATCAATTGTTTTTTCTCTGGTCAAATTGTAAAAAATTTTCATAACGCCCAAATACTCATTTTTTTCCGCCATCACTTTGGCTGTTATAACTTTATAAGTAAGTTCTTGATCTTCGTAATTAATAACCACTTCTTCTTCGTCTGGATTATTAGATTTTATGGCTGCGCCAGACTTAACTAAATATTTAGTGTTAATGAATTTACGAAAATTTTCCATAGAGTAATTATTGGCGCTATCAACAATTCTCCCTAGATCGGAATCAATAAAACCAAAAATTTCTTTAGCAGCTGGGTTAAGAAAACTTAGCTTATTGTCTTTATCAATAACTATTATCGGATCAATAAAATTAGAAATAATAGCAGCTGTTTTATGATGCTCTGCTTCTAAATTGTTCTCCACGCTAGTCAAATCAGCAAAAGCCTGCAACGTAGCTTTCTCCGATCTTTGCAAGTCGTTAACTTTTTGATTAAGATCCTGAGCCATTTGGTTAAAAGAGTTAGCCAGGACTTGAAACTCATCGTTAGTTTTTAGGTCAATTTTAACCCCCAAATTACCTCTTCTTAATTCTTCTGTACCTTTAATTAACTTCTTTATAGGAAAAATAAAATTTCTGGTCAAAATTATACTGAAAAAAATAACAAAAATAGCCATTAAAACAAAAATTAAGATTGTTTGCATGCGAATATTTTCAAAATTCAATTGAGCATCTGAAACCAAGGCTGGATTCAACAAATTATTGCTTATACTAGTGTTAATTAATTCTTGGTAACTGCTGACTGTTAGAAAAGAAAAAATAATCATCGGAACTATACCGATAGTAATTAATGCTGAAAATAATTTGCGGAATATTCTACTGTTCATTTTTATTTAAATTAAATTTCTTGATGGCTATAAGCTATAAAAACGATACCGACGCAAAAAACAATTAACGACCTCATCAAAACAGTTATCCAAGCAGCTGAAAAACCAAGCTGATCCAAAAAACCAAAAATCCCGTAAGTTAATATAGCTATACCAGTTAAAAAATATCTAAATTCAAACAAATCGCTTTTTTTTATTTTATAGATAAAATTCCTAACAACGTCTAACCCTACACCGAGCATGGCAAATAAAAACATAGCCTGAAAAATATTCCAAGTAATGGGATCTATTTTATATTCTGTGGAACAGTAGGTGCTACTGACTAAGGTCAGGCTTTGCGGTTGATAAGCAAAATACAGGCCAACAATAGAGGCAGCAATAAATAACAAAAAGGAAGCGAACGACAATCTTTTATTTTTAGTAATTCTGTAAACAACATAATATATGCCCAAGGTTATTTGCGCGAATATAGTTGTTTGCACTAAATACTGATTAATAAATATGTCTAATTCTATTAGTCCCTTTTTAAACACTATTAAGGAAATCCCCACAAATAGCCAGGTTAGGCCAGCGCACAACCAAAAACTAGCGATAGACATGTCTGACCAACTCCTTTTTTCTTCACGATATATATAAAAGCTAGTCCAAAGTGCAAAAGCAAAAATCAAAAAACAAATAAATGAATTTAAATACATGCCCGTTCCCATATTATATAATATAACTTATCTTATTTATGTCACTCTGTTTAGTTTAGCGCTGACTGCTAAATAAGCGAGCATTGCTCCGCCCATACCAATCGATCGATAAAGTAGCAACCTCCAACCAGCGTCAGTGCCGCGTTGATCAAGTATTAAAACTGCCAAAAAAATGATTAGCGAAAAAGTAGCTAATAAATCGAGCGTATCTGCCTTGCTTATTTTTTTTATCTTCAATAAAAGATCTTTTATAAAACCAACCGAAAGCAACAGCAATAGCAAAGACATGATAAGAGCGATAACTTGCATAGCAATCGGCGGCGGTATAAATTCCGAACCCCAATCAGAAATATGCCGTTGCTTGATTATTTCTGCCCTTACTTCATTAATATTGGTCGGATCAATATTTTCTGCAATCTGCATTATGAAAAAAACAATAAAAAAAATAATTAATAAAGACAAGGGCAATACAAAAAAATATGTTATTTTAATATTAAGTTGACGTTGCGGCCATAATCTATTGAGAGTGTAATAGCTAGTAACTGCTAAAAAAGCTACTAAAAATAACTGGTCTATTAAAGCAAAAACTAAATCCCAAATTACAAAGCCAAATCCGAACAACAAAGTTCTTAAACCCATAAAACCAACTATACCGGCAGCGCAAAACCACGACCAGCCAAAAAAATTGTACTCTTTATTTTGACTATTTTTCTTAGCTGACGTCCACCAAACAAAAATAGCAGCCAAAGCAAAGATAAAACAGGCGCTAAAACTTAAAATCAACGATGTTTTCATAAATCAAATATTCTTGCTATTTTCTCAAAATTGAATTGACTCTGTCAGCAATTTCTTCGGTAGTAAAATGGGCTTTAACTAAATAATCATTGGCGCCCAGCTCCATCGCTCTCTTTATATCATCTTCTTGGCCAAGATTGGATAACATAACAATTGGAATTTGCGAAATTTTTTTATCCTGGTCGGCTCTGATTCCTTTTAAAATCTGAAAACCATCCATTGTCGGCAAAATAACATCTAGCAAAACTATATGCGGTTTAATTTTTTTGACTGCATTTAAAGCTTCAGCTCCGTCAGCTGCTTCGTAAACTGCGTAGCCCTCTTTAGTTAATTTTTTGCTGCAAATTTCCCGTAAAAAGGGGTCGTCTTCCACTAGTAAAACATTTAAACCCAGTTTTCTGACACCTTCGGCCTGGCGTGGCTTTATAGATTCGTCAGCAATGACAACCTCCATTTGATTTTTTTTGTCTAAATACTCTTCTACTTTTTTTAATACTTCAGCTGGCTCAAACTCAGTTTTTATTAAATAGTCCACCGCCCCCATTTCTTTAGTTTTTTCTATTTCTACCGGCTGGCCGGAATTAGATATAATTATTACTGGAATATTTAAACCCTCCGTTTTCATTTTTTCTAGAACTTCGTAACCATTCATCTTGGGCATAATAATATCAAGTAGAATTAAATCCGGCCGTTCACTTTTAATTTTTTCCCAACCATCATCGCCGTCAAAAGCTTTTTTTACTTCAAATCCCTCTTTTTCTAATTTGCTGGCGATTAAATGCATCAACATTTTTTCATCCTCCAAGATCAAAATCTTATATTTTTTTTCTCTAATTGTAGCCATATAAATAAATTAATTTTAAGTTAGCTCGCTTTTGCCTTTTCTTTTTCCTTGTTTTTGCCGATAGGCAACGTAAAGCTGAATTCCGTCCCCTTGCCCTCCTCGCTAACAAATTTAATGCGCCCGCCATGAGTTTCAATAACATTTTTGCAAATAAATAGACCTAAGCCAGAGCCCTCGGTCTGCATCCTAATAACATTACTAGCGCGAAAAAATTTAGAAAACATCTTTTTCTTGTCTTCCTTGGGTATGCCCACGCCGTTATCTTTGACATAAACATGCAAGTGGTTTTTGCCCTTTTCTACAGTTAAATCTATTTTTCCTCCCTCTGGAGTATACTTAACTGCATTTTCCAGCAAATTCTGCAATACTAAAATAATTTTTTGTTTATCCATTAACACTAGCGGCAGGTCATCCGTCTTTTTTATAACTACCTTTATCTTTCTTTCTGCTATTTCTTTTTCTAAGGTGCCCAAAACAATACTTAAAGCATCGACAAAATCTTCATGAGCGAAAGAATAACCAAAACGACCTTCTTCAATTCGCGAAACATTAAGCATATCATTAACTAAGTTGATTACTCTTTCGTTGCTGGCATAACCTTTTGTCAATAAAATTTTCTGTCCTTCGTTTATTTTACCCTCATCTTCATCTAAAACTAACTTGATACTCCATTTAATAGCCGACAGCGGTGTTCTTAATTGATGGGCGGCTATGGAGATAAATTCGCTTTTCATTTTATCTAGATTTTTTTCGCGAGTAACGTTATAAAATATTTTCATTACTCCAAGATAGTCTCCTTTATAATCAACAATTTTAGCGGTTATTACTTTGTAGGTATGCTCGGCTTCGTGATAATTTATAATTAACTCCTCGTAAAAAACCTCTCTTCTGCCTGTTTCCGAAATTTTTTTGACTCTGTACTCTTTATTAATAATATTTTTAAAATTCTCCATTGAATAATTATTATCTGGAGTGATGCTTTTATTTAAATCTTGATGGGAAAGGCCAAAAACATCATGACTGGCTGGATTAATAAGGCTGATTTTATTTTCGGTGTCTAAAACTATAATCGGGTCGGCTAAATTTGAAATAATAGCGGCTGTTTTATTATGCGCCTCTTCAGTTCTCTTGCGAGCCTCATTTAATTCAGTTATTCTCTTGTCTAGCTCTTTGTTGACCTTTACTAATTCCTTGGTCTTTTCGCCAACCATTTGCTCTCGGGTAAACAACATTTTTGATCCATAGCCCCCATAAAAACCAACTATTAAATAAAAAATGGAAGTTGTTAAGCTCTTAGTTAAAGCTATGCCAAGCTCTTGGGTTTCTAGGGTGGGCACACCATATCTATAAATATGGGGGACTATTCCATAATGCTCCAAAATCACCAGAGCATTGAATAAAAAACCGCAGATTAAGGCGGTAATAATTGAACCTTTGGGGCTAAAAAGAAAAGCTGCCGAAACTATCGGCATAAAGAAAAAAACGTAGGAAATACTCTCTACACCACCAGCATTATGCAAGATTAAGACTATAACGCTCAGTTCTAAAATCATTTGCGCCAAACTTAGAGATTGTAATTTTTTCTCTCGGTTTCGGCTGCCGCTTTTTATTTTTTTTAAATAAAAAATAAAAGCAATATTGATAGAATAAAAAACAACCAATAATAAAATCATCTTCCAAAAATGGAAACTGACATTTGACTTGCTAATGATTCTCGATAAAAGTCCGATAACAAAAACGCCAATCCCATAAAACCATCTAGCCTTCATCAGCCACTCATTCATCTCTAATTTTCGTTCATAAAAAATATCCATAAAATAAAATATTTAGTTATAAACCTTATCTATATTATAAAATATTTTGCCCAAAAACACAAAAAGCGCCTTTTTTTAGAACGCTTTTTTCTAATATAGCAATAGATACAATTAGCTATTTTCTTTTTATCCTAATAAGTCCAGAAGTAGCAACAACGTTGATTTGCCTTTTTTCTAACTCATCTAAAAACAAATTCATGCCTAGCGAATCAGAAGACATATGACCGGCAATAACGACGTTTATATGATATTTCTCTGCTTCTTTACGGTGTTCTTCGCCCATATGCATACCGATAATAGTGCCAATGCCAGCTTGCGACATTTTCTCGTAAATATCCTTTGAACCGCTAGTCCCGCCAGTAAATTCGGTTACTGCCACCTTGCCGCATCTATTTTCCGGACTGCCGGCAAAAAGTTTTGGACCGGCATTTATTTTTATCGCCTCTTTATATTCCGGAATCTCTTTTAAGACTTTTAAAACATCTTCAACGTATTCACATTTTTTCTTTTTAAATAAATTTACTAAATAATTAGCGCCTAAGTTATCAGCAACTGTATGGGTGCACATAAAATCTAATTTTAATAGTTTTGCCATGTCAACAGCTCGGTTATGATTAATTGGCGATACGCCACGGCTGACTTCAGAAATTCGAGGCTTAATTACTGATTCGGCAATGTTTATCGGCACGCCATAGTCTGCCAAAACTTCGGCTTGCAAGTCCATAACGTCGTGCAAGTCGGCTAAGGCCTTGCCCTCAGGGTGATGTGAAATTACTAAATCAATATCTCCCATTCTGTCAGCAAGCAACAATTCCGCCCCTTCCATATCAATCCCAACTAATATTTTTTTTATCAACTTCTTGCTGTTATCAACTAAAACTCTAGTATCACTGTAGGGGTTGGTTAATTTTTCCTTATCAAATTCCTTCTTTTGCTCATTAGTTAATTTTTCGTATTTATCCTTGGTTCTTTTTAAATTAGCCTGAACTCTTTTGACACCGCGAAGATCGGCATTTATACCAATCTTCACTGCTAATTCATAGATTTGTTGTGTTGTCATATAATTAATGATTTATTTAATTTCAATGCCACGTAGCGCCGCGATTCTTTCTTCTACCGGCGGATGGGTCATAAAAAGTTTTGTAAAAAAACCAACTTTTTTGCCAGCATCTTCCTTGAATGGTGAAGCAATGTACAAATGCGCGGTAGCGCGGTTAGCAACTTCCAAGGGCTCACGGTCGCGAGAAATTTTTTCCAAAGCCCGAGCTAATCCTTCCGGGTAACGTGTTAGTAGCGCTCCGTCAGCATCAGCTAAAAATTCACGCTTGCGAGAAATAGCAAATTGCATTAAGTAGGCAAAAATCGGCGCTAAAATTGATAAAACGATAGCGACTAAAAACATTATAAGTTGTAATTGTCCGCCGCTTTTATTATTGTCCCGACTTCTTCCCCAAAAAGTCATATGTCTAAACCAATCCGCGAGCAATACAATCACGCCGACCATTACCGTCACTAAAGTCGCGAGTAAAATATCGCGGTTGCCAATATGGGAAAGTTCATGTGCAATCACGCCCTCAAGCTCTACTTTTTCTAATTTTTGCAAAAGTCCGGTTGTAACAGCAATAACTGCATGCTGTGGATCGCGACCGGTAGCAAAAGCATTGGGTGCGGTGTCGTCAATTATATAAATTTTTGGCACCGGCAAGCCAGCGGTGATACATAGATTTTCAACGACATGATACAACTCGGGATTATCATCGTGCTTAACTTCGCGGGCCGAACTCATCATTAAGACTATTTTGTCACTATACCAATAACTAAAAAAACTAGAAATGATACTAAAGCCGACGGCAAAATACAAAATACCAGAATTATTTAATGCATAGCTAAAAACATAGCCGATTAAAACAATCGCAATGGTAAAAATAGACATCAAAACCCAAGAACTACGGACATTTTTATCAGCTTGATTATAAATTGTAGGCATATTAAAAAAAGTTAGAAATTACGGAACATTATATAAAAAATTTTATAAACAAAAATTCAACTGTTTGGTTTACAATAATTTACACCAAAAGAACAAATAATACAAGTATTTTAATAAAAAGCGTCTCTGGTAATATTATATCATCAGAGACGCTTTTGTAAAAATGTTTTAAAACTGAACTTTGACTGGTTCTTTCTCTTTAGCGTCTTCGATACCAAAAAATTCTCGCGCTTTAAAACCCAACATATTGCCAAAGATATTGGTTGGAAAGACTTGTAGTTTAGTGTTAAAGTCGCGGACATTGCCATTGTAAAAACGGCGTGATGCCTGAATTTTGTCTTCGGTATCGGTTAATTCACGCTGTAATTCTAAAAAGTTTTGGTTGGCTTTTAAATCTGGATAATTTTCCGATAGAGCAAAGAGCGACTTTAAAGTTCCCGAAAGCATATTTTCAGCAGCTGCCAATTCCTTGGCATCGCCCTTACTTTCGGCCGCCATAGCAGCACTTCTGGCATTCACTACTTTTTCAAAAGTTTCTTTCTCGTGCGCTGCATAACCTTTTACAGTCTCTACTAAATTAGGGATTAAATCATAACGACGTTTTAACTGTACGTCAATATCGCTCCACGCTTCATCGACTCGATTTTTTAAACGAATTAAGGAGTTATACATGCCGATAACCGCAACAACGATTACGGCAATAACTCCCAATAAAACCCATAGAAATGTTGTCATAGATTTTTTGGAATTTTCAAATTTACAAATTTTCAATTTTCAAAACAATTTTAAATGGTCTAATTTAATAATTTCCAAGCACCTAGCTAGACAAAAAAATTGAAAATTAAAAATTATAAAATTGATTAATTGTTTGAAAATTCGAAAATTGAAAATTAAAAATTATCTAAATAAATTACTCTGTTAATCTTATAGCCTCTTCAATACTAATTTCGCCTTTGTATACTTTTTGCAAAGCCGCTTCGCGCAAAGTCATCATACCTTCTTTAATGGCCAGTTCATTTATCTGTTCATCAGTTGGTTTTAATAATATTAAGTCTTGAATTGATTTAGTTATTAACAAAAGCTCATGAATGCCACGCCTGCCCTTCATGCCTTTATTATTACATTTATCACAGCCTTCGGAATGATAAAATTTTATTCCGTCCGGAGCTCCTAACGTTCTAATTAGTTCTTTGGGCGGGTCATATTCTTTTTTACAACTAGGACAATTATGACGCGCTAGTCTTTGCGCTGATACGAATTTTAAAGCTGTAGATAATAAGAACGGTTCAATGCCCATGTTAATTAAACGAACAATCGCGCCAGCTGCATTATTTGTATGAATGGTCGCTAAGACAAGATGTCCGGTAATAGCTGCTTCCAAAGCAATTTTTGCCGTTTCTTTATCACGAATCTCGCCGACCATGATTACATCGGGATCTTGACGCAAAAGGTAGCGCAAGCCTTCGGCAAAAGTCAAACCAATATTAGAATCAATATTGGTTTGTCTAACCATTTCGATCTTTCGCTCAACCGGATCTTCAAGGGTTACCAAGCTCCTTTCCGGGCTGTTTAACTTATTCAAAATGGTAAACAGAGTAGTTGACTTGCCGGCGCCGTTTGGACCAGTCACCAGAATAAGACCGTAAGGCTTTTTTACAATTTTCTCTAAAACATCTACCTGGTCTGGATTGAATCCTAATTCAGCGTAATCTCCAAAAAATTTTTCACTTTCTAAAACACGGACCACTATTGCCTCTCCCAGACTGGTAGGAAACACGGAAACGCGTAAGTCAACGTGGCCGTCTTTATAAGCAAACTTAATATTTCCTTCCTGCGGACGAGGCAACCCCGTTGTTTCTAGTTGGGCTAAAATTTTTATTCTACCAACAACAAAGTCGTATAGAACTTTATCGCCTTCGTAAACGACATTCATAATGCCATCAACGCGATAACGAATCAAAAAACCATCAACTGTCGGCTCCAAATGAACGTCACTAGCCTCTTGATTAATGGCTTGATTAAAAATATCATTAACAACTTTAATAGCATCAACGCTGATGGAATCTTTTCTTTTATTAAATGTTATTGGCATATAATTTTATCTTTTATTTTATAATAATTCTAATTTCTATTTTTTTGCCTCTTAATTTAGGCACATAAGAACCAGTCGCTACCGCCACGGCGACTATCAACTCTTCTGGCTGGTATTCTTTATTGGCGCTCAAAGTACTATGCTCTAAATGCTCGGGGATATTAACAGTAAAAATACTATCTCCCTCTGTTGGGCCGCTGACACCTCTAATTAAAGAAGTTGGGCCGCTATCTTTATTTAATTCTACCATAATATCGCCTCTTTTTGCTAATTTTCCCAAAGCGTCATTTTCTGCCGCGTTTCTACCTATTATAATTAAATTTTTTTTATTACTATTTAAATTTGACCAAAAAACTCGACCGTATTTCAACAATTCAATGTCATTAGCCTGGCAATCTGGCCAATAATCAAGCATTTTTATAAGACGTTCGCTAAAACCCAGATCGGTCAGTAAACAGCCACCGGCCGGTGACGGGTAAGTCAATCTTAACTTTTGCGCCAATTCCATCTGTCGTTCACGCATCCTTCCGCTTATATCTAGCAGCCTATGACGTTTTACCAACCCACTCTTTTCTGCTTCTGTTTCTGGCAGCAATTTTGCAGACAACGGACGTAAGACATCAACGCCGGCTATTTTTTTCACTCGCTCTAGGGCAACTCTATTTTGCGAAAATGGCCGCTGACCCAAAACCTCGCCCGTCGCGATAAAATCATAATTCTCATTTTTCATTATTTTGGCCGCCTTTCCGATCATCAGACTATGGCAGTCAATGCATGGATTCAAATTTTTCCCATAGCCGCTTGGCGGATTCTTTACCAAATTCAAAATGTCTTCACTTATGTCCACGACTTTCAAATTAATGCTGTTAATATCGGCGGATTTTTTAGCGTTTTCACAACTAAAAAAATTACTGGCAAAACACAAACCAGTAACTTCAATATCTTGAAGCTCTAAAATTTTCACAGCTAGCAATGAATCCAACCCGCCAGAAAATAAAACTAGCGCTTTAATTTTAGACATTTCCATTATCTTAAAGAAATAATTTGAAAGCCATATTTGTCAATTTCTGCCTGAGACCAAAAATTCAAATCCTTTGTTTTGATAACAAAAGATACTTCTCTTTCCATTTCCCTGCCAGTATACGATTCATTCTGCGGATCCCATTCTCTCAATAATAAGATGTCACCTTCTTGCACGTCAAAATCAGCTAAACGTAATTCAAATTTCTTTTTTCCATCCGCTACGGCTTGAAAGTATTCTGGCCAAATTTTCTTTTCTATTTTCATTAATTCTTCTTAATTCCTAAAACAATTTTTGCGTCATTTATTTTTATCTCCTTCTGCAAATTAACATCTTCTACAACCCCCTCATGTATTTCGGTACTTAAAGTATCTTTCAAAATTTCTGCTTTCATTTTATCAAAAACTTCTTTAATCATTTTGTCGTCAGATTTGAAATAAATTTCTGCTCTATCCTGAATCGTCAAACCAACATCTTTTCTTAAGTTATTTATTGCCCGCACCAAATCTCTCTTTGTACCTTCTAACTTTAATTCATCAGAAATTTCAGTATTTAACTCAACTTCGATGTTACCTTCACCTTTTTTGCAAACGACATTTTTAACATTCAACTCATCAGCTACTAAAGCAACTTGTTCATCTCGTAATTCGCAATTCGTAATTCGTAATTCTAAAAGCGGTTGCCTTATCTTAATACCAGCTTCATCTCGCTTGGCAAGACCAAGTTCTACAATTTTCCTGACCATAGCCATTTCGTTCATTATGTTATGTGTTACGTGTTCCATGCTATGTGATTGGGGCCATTCCTCTAAATGTACCGACTTATCTCCGTCTGCAAAATTATTTCCAGTAACTTTCTGCCACAGTTGCTCAGCTAAAAACGGCATAAACGGCGCTATTACTTTTGATAATTGTAATAGAACGTAACCAGTGGCCGCAATAGCCGCTTGTTTATCTCTTTCGTCGTCACCCTTGAACCGATCGCGGGAGCGACGAATATACCAAGTTGATAAATCATCAATGAATTCTGAAATCGGACGAGCGGCTGCCGGCAAATGATATTTTTCTAAATTACCAGTTACCTCAAAAATCAGTTGATTTAATTTGGCTAAAATCCATTTATCAAGTACGTTGTCATTCCGAGCGTCAGCGAGGAATTTCTCAGCT
>JAKJDO010000009.1 GCA_022705905.1 Patescibacteria group bacterium | reverse complement strand
CCGGCACTTCGCCAGATGGCAAGATCGTGGAAGCCGTTGAAATTACCAGCCATCCGTTTTTTATCGGCACCCAATTTCATCCGGAATATATTTCTCGACCGCTTGATCCTCATCCTTTGTTTGTAGAATTTGTCAGAGTTTGTCTAAATAAAAAAGGGAAGTAGTTATTATCATAAAACATACAAGAAAAAAAAGACGGGGTGATTCCCGTCTTTTACTAAGCAATAATTGCGTATTTTTTATTTTTCGGCAATAACGTTCACAATCTTTGTCTCAGCTAATTTATTATTGAATTTCATTAATTTTTTGGTAGTAAATTTTACTTTGCCGGTGATAACCGCGAATAAAGTGTCATCTTTGCCCCTTTTAACGTTAATGCCTGGATGATATTTAGTGCCGCGTTGGCGGATAAGAATTGAACCGGCCTTAGCGAATTGTCCGTCTTGCAGCTTCACTCCTAAACGTTTGCTTTGTGAATCGCGGCCGAGCGATGTGGAGCCGCCAGCTTTTTTATGTGCCATATTATTGGTAATGAAAAAAGGGAAAAATCATTCCCCAGTATCCATAGGAATTTAAGTTTTTAATGTTTATATATTAGCAGTAAAACATAATTATGTCAACACTTCTTTCCATTTTATCATTTTGAAGAAGTTTTTAACGGCAATTAAAAGGACTAAGAAGTACTTTAAATTTCATCATGTAAAAATCTTTAAGCGATTTCTCGCCCCACACATTGCGGGGTTCAAAACGACAATTGATAAAATTTGTTAATTATTAATAAAATGTGTTATAATTATAATAATTTTATCAACAACTCCTAGAAGCTTATTAAGCTCAATATTCGTTATGGCGACAAATAATCTGCCCATATTCGGTACAAAAGTTTTAATAGAAATTGTCAGGGATATTTTATATTTCCCTTTGTGGTGGTATTCACGTGGCCTAATCTATTTAGTTACTTCGTTATTTTCTTTTCTTAAAAACAGAGAAAAAGGGTTGGCCTTGTTTGTCTGGATAAAAAATATTTTTAAGCCGATGTATGCCCAGACCGATTGGCAGGGTGTTTTGATTAGCATTTTTATGCGCATTGTGGAAATTATCGCCCGCAGTATAATAATGCTTTTTTGGATTATCATCGCTCTGGCCAGTTTTTTGATTTGGATTTTATTGCCGCCTTTAGTTATTTATGAAATAATTTTTCAACTCATTTAACTTTATGCAACCTCGTACGGCTATTATTATTTTGATTATCATTTTTGTTATCGTTTCTGGCGGGCTATATTGTTTATATCAATATAATAAAATCACCAAGCAAAACGCGTTGAGTAACAATTCAATCATTGAAAAGGTAGAGCCAGTAGATGAGTTTAAAAAATTTGTTGATCAAGTTGATGAAAACGAAAAAAACGATCCGGAAAGAGCAAAAAAGCAACAGCAGGTTCTAGACGTATTCAATAAGTTAAAATAATTTTATAATTAAGGTCTAATTTTATGAAATCCACTTTTAATTATAAATTTGGCATCTATTTATTAATAACAGCGCTGCTTGCTTTTGGCCTGACTGTTTCTTTGCAATCAATTATTGCCGCTTGGTCGCCACCTAGCCAAATTCCGCCGGACAATAATATATCAGCGCCTATATTTTCCTCTTCTTCAGTCTCGCAAATTATAGAAGGTGGAGGTTCTTTAGCTGTTCAGGGGCCGTTAATCGGTACCAGGGGAGTTTTTACCAGCTGGATTTCAGCTGACGGCGATAACGAAGGTATTTTTATTAGCACTAACGGCAACGTAGGCGTAGGTATTAGCTCGCCCGCAACTAAATTAGATGTTCAGGGAGATATGAGAATCGTCACAACCGGCGTTAGGCCGGAATGCAACGCGACTAATAGAAATAAATTTTGGCTTAGCCAGGGCGGCGCTTCGGTAGCTGATATTTTTTCTGTTTGCCTAAAAAAAAGCGACGAAAGTTATGCCTGGAAAGAAATTTCCAATATAAGCGGAGAATGGCAGTTTTATACAGGATCTGTGCATGATGACTCTGTGTCTTGCAGCTCCGGCTTTCATCCCTGCGCCAATGACAACAGCAAGGTTTGTAAAAATAGTTTAGGACAAGAAGGAACTTATATTTCTGAATGCAGCGGGCATAGTTCAATGTGTATGACAGAATCTTGCTGTTTATTGGACTATCAATATAATTTTGAGTGCCAAGGGACGGGCGGTAATCAAAATTTAGCCCAAATTTATTGTTGCAAAAACTAGCTACGGCTACAAATAGTTTATAATTGATGTTGAAGAATAAAGAAAAAAACAATTTTATTTACTGTCCGGTTTGCGAGGGACGAGGCGTTGCTAAGTACGGGCTGGCTTGTTCAAATTGCGGCGGAGTTGGTTTGGGAACTTTTTTTGCCAACCGTTTTTATTATTGGAGTTTGCGTTTGGGTAAAACTGTTATTGAGTTAGATCAGTTTAGAAAAAAAGTGCACTTGGCTGTTAATATCGTTGCCTATGCCATATGTTTGCTTGGTCTTTTTTCATTGGGCGCTTGGGTTTTTATCGTCGGCAAAGATACGGTTGATTTGGGCGCCTTTGCTTTTTGGCGCGCGAAGAGCGTTTTAATTTTAATTTTTTGGCTGAGCGTAATTGCTGATATGTTCATCATTTACCGCATGAACGAAGAAGAGCGCTTGATGCATAAAATAAAACCTATTAAATACGGCGAGAAAGACGAGATAAGCAGTCTGATAAATAATTGGGAAGACATAAAAAAAGCGACTGGTAAAGTTAAAATTGATGTTTGGGGCGGCTATGACGCTAGAACTTTAACAATAATTAACGAGGCCTTTTTGCTGGCGCAAAGACTAGGCCATGCCTATGTTGCGCCTATGCATTTATTTTTTGCCTGCCTTTCCGATCCGCAGGTCGGCGCTATTTTTTCCCGCCTTAATATTGCCCCGGATCGTTTAATAGACAGCATTAAAAATCAGATATTAAATATAAAAGACATTGGCGGTAAAACAGAGCTATCAAGAAATGCCAAAGAAATATTAATTGAAGCTTATTTGCAGGCTAACCAATTAGGACAAAGGAAGGTGACCGCTAAAAATTTGCTCATTCCCTGTCTGGAAAGAGACGAGATGATTGGAGAAATTTTGTATGATTTAGAGGCGGATAAAAATAAAATATTCAATGTAATTTTGTGGTTCATCGTCAATGAGAAGCAGGTTGAAAACTACCGTAAATTTAAGCAGATAGCCCGTTTTAAGCCTTCCTCTAATATGGATCGGGCTTATACTTCCGTGGCTACGCCAACCTTAAATCACTTTGCCTACGACCTAACTCTAGCGGCTAAGTGGAGCAAGTTGGAGTTTTGCGTGGCTCGCAACGAAGAAATAGAAAAAATTTGGCAGGCATTTGAAAGCGGCCGCAACGGCGTTATGCTGGTTGGACCGGCTGGCGTTGGCAAAGGAACGATTATTGACGGACTTGCCCAGTTGATGGTTCAGGAAGACGTGCCGAAATTTTTACAAGATAAAAGATTGGTAGAAATTGACGCTGCCCGCTTAGTTAGCGGCGCAACTCCGGCGCAAGCCGAAGAAAGGCTTTTGACTATGATTGATGAAGTGAACAGGGCGGGAAATATAGTTTTATTTATAGATAATGTAGAAAATATCAGCGGTATTACCAGCGGCACGGAGGAAAGTTTGGACTTATCGGAAGTATTGGCTAATGCTATTGAGCGTCGGGAGATATTTTGTTTTGCTGCCGCTACTGATAAAAATTACACCCAATTTCTAGAAGGTCGTTCGCTCGGTAACGTAATGACTAAAGTTGAGGTCAAGGAGCCAACCGGCAATCAGGCCATCCAGATTATTGAAAGCAAAATCGGTTATTTAGAAGGCAAATACGGAGTTTACTTTTCCTACAGCGCCATTGAGCATGTTATTAAATTGACAACGCAATATATTCATGATAAGTATCTGCCAAAAAAGGCTATTGATATTTTAGAGCAAGTGGCAGTTAAAACGTCTAAAAAACGCGGTGAGCAGCCAATCGTAACGCATGAAGATATCGCCCAAGTTATCAGCGAGGCTACGGGCGTGCCGGTAACAAAAATTTCCGAAACTGAAAGCAAAGTTCTTTTACACTTAGAAGACAAGATCCACGAGCGCATGATCGATCAAGAAGAGGCGGTAAAAATGGTATCTTCCAGCTTACGTCGTGCTCGCGCCGGTATTCGCGAGGGCAAGCGGCCAATCGCTAATTTTTTATTTTTAGGTCCGACCGGTGTTGGTAAAACCGAATTAGCCAAGGCGGTGGCCGATGTATTTTTTGGCAATGAGAAGTATATGATTAGAGTAGATATGAGCGAATATCAAAATGCGGACAGCATCAACAAGATGATTGGCGACGAGCAAGGAGCGATCGGCTATTTGACTGAAGCTGTGCGCAAACAGCCTTTTTCTTTAGTGTTACTGGATGAATTTGAAAAGGCTCATCCGCAAATACTGAATTTATTTTTGCAGGTGATGGATGACGGTCGTTTGACTGACGGGCAGGGCAGGACAATTGATTTTACGAATGCGATTTTAATCGCTACTTCTAACGCCGGCGCCGTATTTATCCAAGAGCAGATTCAGGTCGGCGTGAAAATAGAAAAGATAAAAGATGCTTTAATAAATGAACATTTAAATAAAATAATGAGGCCGGAGCTGATTAACCGTTTTGACGGCGTGATCGTATTTAAGCCGTTAGATAAAGAAAATGTGAAAGCTATTGCCAAGTTAATGTTGAATAAAACCAGAAAAATGTTGGAGACCAAAGGCATCAGCTTCCAAGCCGACGAAACCGGCGTGGCTAAATTAGCCGAACTGGGATTTGATCCTAAATTTGGCGCTCGTCCTTTGCGCCGTGTCTTGCAGGAAAAAGTTGATGACGAAATAGCTAATAAAATTTTGGCAGGCGAATTAAAAAGACGCGATACGGTTATTATTGATAGCGAAGCTCAGATACAGATAGAAAAAGGGAGAAAAATATAATTACGCCCTAAATTAACGAAGCCCGATCCGGAAGGGAGCGGGCTGTGTCGTTTTTTTGTTTATTTTTTAGCGGCCACGATTTTGGCCGCTGCCTTTTTACCTCCTTTCGCGGCTGTTATTTCAACGATTAATAGCTTCCCGGCAGCCGCTTGCCTGAGATGCTGTTTCGTGATCTGGTTCTTCGTGATTATTGTGGCACCCAACTCTCCGCAATGCTCATCAAAGACGTCTCCGATGAGCCTTCCCACCTCTTGATTGAGCAAAGGTGGGGTGATTATTAGCAATTCTATTTCTTCCTTTTTTTTCACCCATTCCTCCTTTTTTTTAATTTATTAAACCTATATATTATATCAAATTTTTATTAAAAAGTCAATATTTCTTGGCCTTAAAGATATGATTTTTTTCTTATGTTAGATAAAAAAATTGGTTTTCTGAAAAAAATAAAATATGTAGTTTGGGCATATAGAATAAAATATTATCTTGAAAAAGGTTTTTGGCGCTATTCTTACCGCTATTTTAAAATTTTTGCCTTAAGAAAAATCGGTAAAGCCAGATTGCCTAAATTATTTTTATGCCCCTCGCACAATTGCAACGCCAACTGTCCGCATTGCTACGAAAAATATTTGCATAAAAAAGAAGGCCATTCGCTGACGACCGAAGAATGCCAAGACATTATTGATCAATTTCATCAATTGGGCGGTTATTTTATTTATTTCTGCAGTGGCGAATTTTTATTAAGAGAGGACGCCTTAGAGCTAATTCGCTATTGCCGCGACAAGGAAATAATTGTCAGCTTGACTACCAACGGATCTTTGCTGGACGAGAAAAAAATTGATGATCTTAAAGCGGCTGGTCTTAGGATTCTAATAGTTTCAATTGACAGCGCAGACGCCGAGGAGCATAATAAACTGCGAGGCATACCAAATTGTTTTGAGAAAGCGACCGAAGCTTTGCGTCTAGCTAAAGCCAAAGGATTAAAAACGTGGATATGGACTTACATGACAAAATCGCATCAAGATCAGCTAGATGAAATTGCGGCGCTGGCCAGAAAATTAGAAGTAGACAGCCTTTACGTTTTTTTTACCCTGCTATCCGGTCATTTATTTAATAAATTTGAAGAAAATTTTTCAGTTGCGGATAGAAACGCCATTAGAAAAAAATATCTATTTCAGAAACCGATAGTTTTTGAATTTCCCAGTGAAACATTAGCTTCCCGCTGTAATGGCGGCGGCCGCGAACATATTTGCGTAATGCCTTCGGGCGACGTGACGTTTTGTCCGCCGGTTCCTTATTCTTATGGCAATGTAAAGGAAAAGCCTTTGCGAGAAATTTTTTTGGATATTGCCAAAGATTACGAAAAGCTGGCGCCTTGCACTTGCGGACAATGCCCGGTTAATTTTCCCGAATATAGAAAAAAATGCCAAGCTACTTTTATGTATCCAGATAATAATTAATCATTTATGTCTTTTTACTGCCTATTATTTTTATCAGCTTGTTTTTTGTCGGCTGTTTTTACGGCGCTAGTTAAAAGATTGGCCCGCGCTTTAAATATCGTGGATAAACCGGACAGTTATAGAAAATTGCATTTAACCTACAGACCTTTGTTGGGCGGGTTAGCCGTTTTTTCATCGTATTTTTTAATTTTGTATTTTATTCAAGATAAAATATTAGCTGGGAAATTAGAATCGCATCATTGGCTCGGATTTTTTATTGGCGCTTGTTTTTTAATGGTGGGGGGTTTTTTAGATGATAAATATAACTTAAAGCCGAGTCAGCAGATAATCTGGCCTATCTTGGCGGCAGCCGCGGTTATAATCGGCGGAGTGCAGATTGAAAAAATTACCAACCCTTTGGGCGGCTTGATTTACTTAAAATATTTTTCACCGCTCTTAATATTTCTTTGGCTTTTGGGCATGATGTATACCACTAAGTTGTTGGATGGGATTGATGGACTAGTAACCAGCGTTACGGCAGTCGGCTCTATTATTATTTTTCTTTTCACCATGACTACCAGGTATTATCAGCCTGATATTGGCGCGGCATCTTTAGTACTCGCTGGCGCCTGTTTGGGTTTTTTGTTTTTTAATTGGTATCCAGCTAAGATATTTTTAGGCGAAGGCGGGTCGTT
The DNA here is from genome assembly GCA_022705905.1 of Patescibacteria group bacterium. Lineage (GTDB taxonomy): Bacteria > Patescibacteriota > Patescibacteriia > Patescibacteriales > UBA12075 > JAKJDO01. The sequence goes on along the minus strand of JAKJDO010000009.1, from coordinate 19,285 downwards.
ATTGCTTGGCTATATTTTAGGTGTTTTAGCTATCATATCCGGCGGTAAAATCGCTATGGCTTTGTTGATAATGGGTATTCCTATTTTGGATGTTGCCTGGACAATTGCGCGCCGTTTATTAGCCGGCAAAAACCCTTTTAAATTTTCTGATCGCCAGCACCTCCATTTCCGCTTGTTGGATTTGGGTTTATCGCAGCGCCAAACAGTTTTGGTTTATTGCTTTTTTTCGGCCGCTTTTGGTTTAAGCGCTTTGTTTTTGCAGAGTCAGGGAAAAATTATGGCATTATTGCTTCTATTGATGCTGATGATCGGCGTGGTTTTAATTTTTAACTATCTAGACAGAAAGAAAGTTGTAAAAAAATGAAAAGGATGATCAACAAAAGAATTTTTTTATTTGCCTGGACTCTTTTTGTCTTGCTATTAATAATTTGGCCGATGGCAGAAGGCGCTGAAGTTGATTCCGGCAATCTAGACAAAGCGATACATTTTTTTCTTTTTGGTGTGTTTGCCTATTTGTTGGCCATAAACATAGAAAATAAATTATCAGCCGTCAAAATTACTCTGATCGCTTTTATTGCCGGTTGCCTTTACTCTTATTTGGCAGAAGTCATCCAGCTATACATACCGGGGCGTTATTATTCTCGGTTTGATTTAGCGGCCGGGATTATTGGAGTTTGCGTATTTTTGGCAATATTTTATGTCCGCCAGCGAAAATAAAAAATTGCTGCTGCATGTTTGCTGCGCTGGTTGCGGAGCTTTTGTCAGTCTGCTTTTAGCTAACGATTTTGACGTTACTTTATATTATTATAATTCTAATATTTATCCGGAAGATGAATACCAAAGAAGAATTGACGAAGTAAAAAAAATTGCCGATAATTTTAAACTAAGTCTAATTATTGGCGACTATGATCATGATGCTTGGCTTAAAAAAGTAAAGGGGCGAGAGAATGATTTGGAAAAAGGCGAGCGTTGTTTAATTTGCTATCGCGACCGATTGGAAAATACAGCTTGCGCGGCGCAAAGTAATAATTTTAATTTTTTTACTTCCACATTGACTGTCAGCCCGCATAAATTAGCTTCAGAGATTATAAATATTGGCAATGAATTGGCGAAAGAATATGGTGTTAAATTTTTAGCCCAAGACTTTAAAAAGCAAGATGGTTTTAAGAAAGCAGTTGCCTTGTCCCATAAATTAGGGCTTTATCGACAAAAATATTGCGGTTGCGAATTTTCTAGAGGATAAGAACATTGGATTTATTTACAGTTTTTATGTTATAATATAGGCACTTGTGTTTATATTATTTTTTTATGGATTTAAGCTATTATTTTAAATTAGCGATAGATAAAAAAGCTTCAGACTTGCATTTAGTCGAAGGTAGCGCGCCTTCGTTACGTATTGCCAGCGAACTCGTAAAAATAGAAGAGGAGTCAATTCCTTTTGGTGAGCTAAAGTATGCCGTATATAACAGCCTAGATAAAGACACGAAGGAAAGATTTAAACAAGAAAAAGATCTGGATTTGTCGCTAGAATTCCATGGCAGCCGTTTTAGAGTAAACCTGCACTTTCAGGAGGGTCGCGTCGGCTTATCGGCCAGGTTGGTGCCGATGCAAATACCGCGGCCAGAAGAAATAGACTGCAACGAGACGATTTATAAGTTGACTCATTTGCGCGATGGCTTGATTTTAGTAGCTGGTCCGTCGGGTGTTGGCAAATCAACAACCCTGGCAGTTATGATTGATATAATCAATACCGAGCGCCGAGCCCACATTGTTACCATTGAAGACCCGATTGAATATACTTTTCAAGACAAGCAAAGCATTATTGAGCAGCGCCAGCTCGGACGCGACACCAAAAGTTTCGCTATCGCTCTTAGGTCGGCATTGCGCCAGGATCCGAATGTTATTATGGTCGGGGAGATGAGGGACCTGGAAACTATTAACGCTGCTTTGACGGCCGCTAAAACCGGGCATCTAGTTTTGTCTACGCTTCATACTTCTTCAGCCGCTGAAACTATAGAGCGTATCGTTGATTATTATCCTGTTCAAAATCAGCAGCAGATTGCCAATCAATTATCAACTGTATTGCGAGCTGTGATTTGCCAGCAACTACTGCCCCGAGCGAATGGGGGTCTGGTAGCGGCTAGAGAGATTATGATTAACAACAACGCTATTGCTAATTTGATAAAACATGGCCAGACAGAGCAAATCCAATCAGTTATCCAAACCAGTAGGGCAGAGGGCATGATAACTATGAATCAATATATTGACGAACTTTTAACTAAAGGTATCATTTCCCAACAAGTGGCGCGTAATCGTAAGCGTGATTTAGAAACAAAAGCCGTTTATTATTAATTTATTAAATTTATGCAGCCGGAAAAATGGCAGTTGACCAAAGGCAACATCAAGGATAATTTTGAGATTGAAGACGAAGGCAGCGAGCATATTGACGAGGATGGTGGAATTGATATTGAATATATCGTTTTTCAAAGTCCTTTGGGGAAGATTCGTTTAGAACATATAGCCAAACCGATCGTGCTCGATAGAAAGACGACTTATTCAAAGCGCATCGGCTCGGAAACAAAAGTTGATTATATTTATAGCGAGACCGAAAGAAGTTACCAGTTAGACGCGTATAAATGGAATGAAAAAACAGATGCCTGGGAAGAAATAGACGGATCGTCTTTTGCTTAATAAATTTTAATAATATGATTAAAAACAAAAAAAATATTGTTTTGATTTTGATTGTTATTTTTGCATTGAGTGGTTGCACCTTATCTTTAAAAAGAAAAATACCAGTTACTAATCAAAATAGTAGTGAGCTAAATGGCAACAGCCAGATAGAGCCACGAACTTTGTCAGAAAAATTGGCAGCCCAAAGTAAAATTAAAAAATTTAATAATTATGATGAGCTAAAGGAGTATTTGGAAAATAATACTGCAGGTAGCGTTTCTTATGGCTATGGTTTTGGTGTGGCAAGAAACGATATTATGACGGAAAAAGCTGTGGCGCCGACCGTGTCTCCCGGCAGCGGTTTTGGTTCGCTGGGAATGGCAGTGTCGGATATGAAGGCAGAAGAGTCCGCCCAGAGTATAAATGCAGTGCAAAGCAGTAACGATTATTCAAAGACTAATGTACAAGTGGAGGGGGTTGATGAAGCCGATATTATCAAAACCGACGGTTCTTATATCTATGCCGTGGCTAAAAATGATTTATATATCGTCAAAGCTAATCCGGCAGACCAAGTTGAAATTATTTCTAAGATTGAATTTAAAGTTAGACCGTCCGATATTTATATAAACGGTAATTATTTGGTGATTTATGGCGATGACAACGCGATATACGACGATGGGTTGTATAAATCTTTCCGTCGCCGCAGTAATTTTGTTTTCTTGAAAGTTTTTGATATTAGCGATCGAAAAAATCCGAAGCAAATTCGCGATTTAGATATTGAAGGCAATATTGCGGATTCTCGCATGATTGGCGATTATGTTTACTTTGTTACCAATAATTATAATTTTTACTATATTGCTGACGAGCCGGTTGTACCGCGTCTTATCGATAACGGTAAAGTACTGCCTAATGTATGCGCAGACAATGTTAAGTGTTTTGCGCCAGCCGTTTACTATTTTGATATGCCTTATGATAGTTATAATTTTACGACCATCACAGCGATAAACATCAAAGATGCGGCGGCGACTGTTAACGGTGAAGTATATATACTTTCCGGTAATCAAAATATGTATGTCTCGCAAAATAATATCTATATTACTTATACAAAATATATCAGTGAATATGAATTGCGGATGGAGGTTATGAAGGAGATAGTATTGCCTAAATTGCCCGGTAAAGACCAGGAAAAAATAAAGAAGATTGAAGAGACTGAAAATTATATATTATCATCCAGCGAGAAGATGGCAAAAATAGCCAATATCATTGAACGATATTTGTCGACCTTAAATGACGATGAACAGAATAAAATTGAGAACGAACTGGCCACTAAAATAAAAGCCAAGTATCAAGACATCTCTAAGGAACTGGAAAAAACTGTTATACATAAAATCGCAATCAATAAAGATAAGCTGGAATATAAAGCAGGCGGCGAAGTAACCGGTTCGGTTTTAAATCAGTTTTCAATGGACGAAGCTGATGGAAAATTTCGTATCGCTACCACTAAGAATCGCTCTTGGTCGCAGTATATGGACGAAAAAGAGACTAAATCTTACAGTAATTTATATGTGTTTGATGAAAGTTTGAAGGTAATAGGCGCTCTAGAAAATTTAGCACCAGGAGAAAGGATTTACTCGGTCCGTTTTATGCAAAATCGAGCTTATTTAGTTACTTTTTTGCAAACCGACCCCTTGTTCGTTATTGATTTGTCCAATCCGCAGAACCCTAAAGTGTTAGGCGAGTTAAAAATACCTGGATTTTCTAATTATCTTCACCCTTATGATGATAATATCCTGATAGGTTTTGGCAAAGACACTGGCCAAAATGAATGGGGCGGCACAGTCACTAAAGGATTAAAACTATCTTTATTTGATGTTTCTGATGTATATAAGCCGAAGGAGATTGATACTTATATTATGGGTGATATGGGTAGCGACTCCATTGTTTTAAACGATCATAAAGCTCTTTTGTTTTCAAAAGATAAGAATTTACTGGTCATTCCTGTGTCTATCAGAGAATCTACCAAAGCCAATGAATGGGGAAAACTAGTATTTAGCGGCGCGGCTGTTTTTAAGGTAGACAAAAATGGCTTTGAATTAAAAGGGAAAATTGATCATTCCGACGGCGGCAGAGTGTCAGCCGAAGATTATTGGGGAGGTTATCAGTATTATGACAACACAGTAAAGCGCAGTTTATATGTTGATAATAATTTATACACCTTTTCAAATAACTATTTAAAAGTTAATAATTTAGACGATCTGCAATTAATAAAAAATTTGCCTTTAGAAAAGAAAAAGGCGGGTTCGGACAGTGATTTTAACATAATTAACTAGACTGCTTTAGGGCTTTACAGCTATTAAATAAAATGTTTAAATGGATAGGCGAGAGTTTGTTTTAGCAAATAAAAAAACAATAATTTTAGCCTCTATCGCAACGATAGTGATAGTTGCCGTTATTTTTTTTGGCGCGGTTTTTTGGTCTGCAAAGAGCGATTTAAAACAGCAGACAGACTTTACTTCCGGACAGGCTAATCAGGCTGAAATATTAGAGAATTATGAGAATGGCATGAAAACGGCAGTCAAAGAATATCAGCAAATTGTTGATGATATAAAAAAGGGCGAATTGAATAATGATGAGCGCCCAATTTTGTTAAGCAGAATAAAGAATCTAAAAGATAAAATGACTGAAATAATCGTTCCGACTAAGTATAAAGATTTCCATATCGAAATATTTTTTGGCATTTTATCTTCGGAAAGATATTTAGCCGACAATAATCCTGAAGATAAAGCTAAAGGAGAAGAGGCGCTCGCTGAGGCTAAAGAAAATAATAATTGGCTAGACAAATAAACATGAAATACAACCGTTTTTTACCACTAATAATACCAGCCTTGATTTTAATTTTATTTGAAGCTTATTATTACAAGCATAATTTGATATATGTAGTTGCTGTTTTAACAGTTTTGTTGTTGTTCTTTACTGTTAGGCAATTTCTCATTGCCGGCAACTCAGCTGATGGCTGGTATAATTATTTTATTTCACCGGCTATGCTAGTTTTGGGTTCCATAGCTTTAACGACTATGGTGGCGAATAAATGGTTTGTTCAGGTTCTATTGGTTGGAGTTCCGATTCTGTTGTATTTGTATTTGCGCATGCTCTATGTATATTTAATTAATTTTAATTTAAAGCAAAGAGAGGGTTTGGAGAATTTTTCCGCTTACAGCAATTTTTTGGCTTTTTATTTTATTGCTTCGTCTTTATATGGCATTAGAGCTTTTTTAAACTATGAGGTTTGGCCATTGATGATTTTGTTGCTTGTTTCTGTCTCTTTAATAGTTTATCAAGTTTTTTGGATGAATAATATAAAATTCAAGATAAGCTCATTTTATGTTTTGTTAATTGCTTTAGTAGTCACTGAGCTGGCTTGGTCAGCCACTTTTTTGACATTAAGTTTTTATATTCTCGGGTTGGTCGTGACAATCTGCTATTACGTATTAACTGGCATAACTCGTTTTTATTTAAAAGGGTCGCTAGATAGTAAAATCGTCAAGCTTTATTTACTTTTTGGCTTTACTAGTATTCTGGTGGTATTGCTATCTGCGCGTTGGTTTCAAGTATGAAAAATATTAATTATAAATTTATCTTTCTTGTTGTTTTGGTCACCTTAGTTGGCATGGGTAGCGGATTAGTCGGCTCTTTTCTAGCCAGAGCTTATTTAATTAAGGAGACTTTTAATTTTCCTCTTTTTAACGAAGTTAGCATCACGGGAGATAGAATTGGTTCATCCAAGCTAATTATTAGCGAACCCAAAAAAGTGGTCGTGGAGCAAAATATTAAAATTCAGGAAACTATTTCATCTACAAAAAACAACATCGTCGGTATTTATAAAAAGAACTACCAGGCCGCGACCATCGACCAATCAAAAAATTTTGACGTTAATAGTTATTATTTAAATAACGAACAATTAGCGCAGGGATTTATTTTGACAACGGATGGCTGGCTGTTATCCAGCTACACTCCAGCAGAGGTGAAAAATTTAGTTAATAAAAAAGGAGACAATACTAAAAACATTATTGAATTATTGGCGGGTAATTATGTAGCGATTAGTAGCGACAAAAAGGTTTATGAGATTGATAATTTTGTTTATGATAAATTGTCCGGTTTTTCTTTTTGGCGCATTAAGGCTAGCGGTTTGCCGGTAAAACAATTTGCCAGCCCAGACGAAACGGCTAGCGGTCAACAGGCACTGGCAATTAGTAACCAGGGATGGGCCCAGGTTATTACTATTGCCAGCCATGATACAAAAGGAATAGTAAAATCAAGCGATGGTTATTTAGATAGATTGATCTTAAATAATGAGTTGAATAACAATTTTTACGGGTCTTTTTTGGTTAATTTAAACGGTAATTTGGCGGCGGTTATTGGCAACGACGGCAAGATTCTATCCTGCCAGTCGTTCATTAACCCCTTTAACGGTATTTTAAAATCGCAAAAAATTACGCGTCCCAGCTTGGGTGTAAATTATTTGTCTTTATCTTATTTGGCTAATTATACTGAAAATAAGGGCGCTGTTATCCAAAAAAACGAAAATGGCATAGCTATAGCTAGCGGCGGCCCAGCCAAAGATAGCGGTTTAAAAGAGGGTGATATAATTTTAGCCATCAATAATATTGAGGTTAATGAAGACAATCAATTAAACAGGCTGATAAACAATTATCAGGCCGGCGAAGAAGTGGAAATTAAATATATCAGCAATCAGGCGATTAAAAATGTAAAAGTAAAACTGGGTGTTTTTGCTAACTAAATTTTCCTATATTTTTCAACAAAAATTAATAGATTTAATAGAGCAAGAATGATTTTAGCCCAAAGAAAGTTTCTTGTTCTTGTTTTTATATTATGAATAGCATCCGTAATTTTTGTATTATTGCGCACATTGACCACGGTAAATCAACGTTGGCTGACCGTATGTTGGAAATTACCAATACAGTAGAAAAGCGGAAGATGAAAGAGCAGCTTCTTGATAGAATGGACTTAGAGCGTGAACGCGGCATCACTATTAAGCTGCAGCCGGTGACTATGGAATATCGTGACCATATTTTGAATTTAATAGACACGCCCGGTCATGTTGATTTTACTTATGAAGTTTCGCGCAGTTTAGCGGCCGTTGAAGGCGCCGTTCTTTTAGTCGACGCAACTCAGGGAATCCAAGCGCAGACTTTAGCTAATTTGTATTTGGCGCTAGAGCAGGGGCTGGCTATTATCCCGGTAGCTAATAAAGTTGATCTGCCGGCAGCTAATAAAGAAAAAACTAAGAATGAAATAATTAGTTTGTTGGGCTGCGACGAGAAAGACATAGTCTATGCATCCGGTAAAACAGGCGAGGGAGTCGATCTGATTTTAGACGAAGTGATAAAAAAAGTGCCAGCGCCGCAAGTTGCCGATGAAATTAATACGGAAAACTTGCGCGCTTTGATTTTTGATTCTAATTTCGATGAATACCGAGGCGTGGTGGCTTACGTCAGAATCGTAGATGGCGCAGTTAGAAAGGGAGATAAAATTAAATTAATGGCGACGCGCGCTGAAAGTGAGGCTTTAGACGTTGGCGTATTTAAACCTGATTATAAATCAACTGCCGAACTAAAAACAGGCGAGATTGGCTATATCGTGACTGGCTTTAAAAATGTTAATGAGTGCCGGGTGGGTGATACAGTCGCTTATCAGAAAAATAGCGAGACAATAAAGCCGTTAAAAGGTTATAATGAAGTGAAACCGATGGTGTTTGCCGGTATCTTTCCGCGAGAAGGCAATGAGTTTGAAGAATTACGGGAGGCCATAGAAAAAATGAAGTTAAATGACGCCGCTTTAGTTTACCAGCCGGAGCATTCTGACGCTTTAGGCTTTGGGTTCCGTTGCGGCTTTTTAGGAATTCTTCATTTGGAAATTTTTCAGGAGAGGCTGAAAAGAGAATATAATTTAGATTTGATTGTGACCATGCCCAGCGTAGCTTATCAAGTTTTTAAAAAAAACGGTGAAGAGATGATAATCAGGACGCCGCAACAGCTGCCGGATCGGGAGGCAATTGAAAAAATAGAAGAACCTTGGGTAAGGCTGGACATTATTACGCCCAAAGCCTATTTGGGAGCAGTAATGAACTTGGCTCAAGAAAAACGAGGAATTTATAAAAATACCGAGTACATTGACGCTGATCGTACGATTCTGCATTACGAATTGCCGATGAGTGCGATTTTAACTGATTTTTACGATAAAATAAAAAGTATTAGCTCCGGCTACGCGTCTATTAATTATGATTTTTTTGAATATCGTCCGGCTAATGTCGTGAAGCTAGATATTCTAGTAGCCGAAGAGGCTGTTGAAGCTTTAGCGGTTTTAGTTTATGAAGATGAGTCTTTTAAGCGCGGCAAGGAAATTGTTGAAACTTTGAAAGAAAGTTTGCCGAAGCAGATGTTCGTTGTTAAATTGCAGGCTGCTATCGGCGGTAAAATTATTGCCGCTGAAAGATTGTCGGCTTTGCGCAAGGATGTGACTGCTAAATTGTATGGCGGTGACGTATCGCGTAAAAGAAAATTATTAGAAAAACAAAAGAAAGGCAAAAAGAAAATGATGCAATCAGGCAAGGGCAGTGTTGATATTCCAGCCGATACATTTATAAAAATATTAAGAAAATAATTAAGTATGAAAAGAAAAACAGTGCAAAAGATAGTTTGGATTATTATATCCGTGATGGTGATTTTTTCGATGGTAATTTGGACTATCGGCATAGCTTTGATTTAAAAAAATGCAAAAAAATTGGCAGTTATTGACTAAAGCTAATACTAAGTTTATCAAACAACACCCCGAATATAGCGAGGTAGTTTTGCAGCTTTTGGCTAACCGCCAATTGAAAGAAAATGAAGAAATAGAAGCTTTTTTTAGCCAAAATTATGAGCAGTTGATTTATAGTCCGTTTTTATTTCGCGACATGGAAGCGGCAGTTAATTTAATCATTAAACACGTCAAAGAACAGAATTTAATTTATATTTACGGCGATTATGACGCCGATGGCGTGACGGCCACAGCCTTGCTTTATGACGTTTTAGCTTTATTTAAAGCTAAAGTAAACGTTTATCTGCCCGATCGTGTGGCTGAAGGCTACGGCTTAAATAAGGCGGCAGTCGATTTGATAAACAAAGATGGAGCAAAATTGATAGTGACCGTTGATTGCGGTATCCGAGACAAAGAAAGGGTGGAATATGCCAAGAAGCTGGGTATAGAAGTGGTCGTGACTGATCATCATATGCCGCCAGAAAACAAAAACGACAATCCACAGTGTTTGATAATTAACGCTCAATTACATAACGAAAAATATCCGGACAAAAATTTGCCAGGTGTTGCTGTCAGTTTTAAATTAGCAGAAGCATTGATCAGAAAATCAAACCTAGGCGAAGATAAAAAAGAAAAAATAATTGAAAGTCTGCTAGATTTAGTTGCTATCGGCACGATAACTGATATTGTCAGTCTTTTGGGCGAGAATAGAGCCTTAGTCAAAAAGGGGCTGGAAGTTTTAAATAAAACTAAGCGCAAGGGGTTGTTTGAGCTAATAAAAGTAGCTAATTTAAATAATAATAGAAATTTAGATGCTTGGAATATCAGTTTTCAATTAGGCCCGCGCATAAACGCTGCCGGTCGAATGGATCACGCCAATGCCGCCTTTAAGTTATTGACAACTAAGGATAAAGACGAAGCAGCAACATTGGCCAATAACTTAGATGAAAAAAATAAAGACCGCCAACGTTTAACGGATGAAATATTTTTAGAAGTAGACAGACAGGTCTTGGAGCAAAAAGGAAAGAAGGTTATCGTTGGTGTTTGCCAGGTTGAAGACGATGAGGTGGCGGATATTTGGAATGAGGGCGTAATCGGTTTGGTGGCTGGCAAGATTTGTGAAAAATATTACTTACCAACTTTAGTTATAACAAAAACAGAAGATGGCTATAAGGGTTCGGGGCGCAGTATTCCGGAATTAGATTTAATAAAAATTATTGAACAATCAGCGGAATTTTTAGATAAATACGGCGGACATCCAGGCGCGTGCGGCTTTACTTTAAAGAAGTCTAATTTTAAAAATTTTACTAAAAAAGTCAGAGAGCTGGCTGAAAAAGAATTGGCCAAAGTTGATTTGCAGCCAAAAACAATCATTGATTGCGAGTTAAATTTAAATCAGATAAATTTGGACTTAGCCCAAGACGTAGAAAAGTTTGCGCCGTTTGGTAGGGACAATGAAAGGCCTAAGTTTGTCACTTACAACGTAAAAATTGCCGATATTATTAATATGGGCTTAAATGCACAGCATGTAAAATTAAAATTAAAAGCTGATAACCCCAAAGTTTTTAATGCTATTGGTTTTGGGCAAGCGGACAAATGGAATCATTTGCGTATTGGCGACACCATCGATATAGTATATTATATTGAAATAAATGAGTTTAATGGTTATCGTGACGTTCAGTTAAAGATATTAGATATAAAAAAGCACGAATAATTTATGAAATACAAAAAATTAATAATTCATACCGACGGTGGCGCTCGTGGTAATCCTGGTCCGGCTGGAATTGGCGTGGTGATTTGTAATGAAGAGAAAAAAGTAGTTGCGGAAATTTCTAGATATATCGGCGAAACGACCAATAATCAGGCGGAATATCGGGCTTTGCTTGCTGCCATTGAAAAAGCTAAAGATTTTGACGCAGAGGAAATAGTTTTTTATTTAGACAGCGAGTTAGTTGTAAAGCAATTGAATCGTGAATATAAAGTAAAAAATCAAGAATTAGCGCCGTTATTTGTTAAGATATATAACGCTACTTTGGGTTTTAAAAAAGTTACTTTCCACCACATTCCGAGAGAGAAAAATAAGGAGGCTGATAAATTGGCGAACGAGGCGATGGATAGAGGAACCGGGAAATAGGGCGTATAACTCAGTGGCTAGAGTGCTATCCTCACACGATAGAAGTCCATGGTTCAAATCCATGTACGCCCACAATTATAATATTGGCTCAGCTTGCCCCGCCAGGGCGGGGAGCGCACGGTTCACATCCGTGAGGTCGAAGGTTCGAGTCCTTCTATGTCCACAAAAAGGATGCCATGAGGGCATTCTTTTAATATGGTCTTAGCTTATTTTTTTCTTTGTCCAGACTTGAAATTCAGTAATTTTATTGCTATTATCAGTTTATTATGAAAACATTTCATATTATTACAATTGGCTGTCACCCAGCTTACGCTAAGGCTTCGGTGGGCAAGGATGAACAAATCTTATGAAAAAACTCGGAACATATAATATAATAACTATTGGCTGTCAGATGAACAAATCTGACTCCGAAAGAGTGGCGGGATATTTGCAAAATTATGGGTTATTAATGGTTGGTGATCGGAAAAAGGCGGATTTAATTATAATTAATACTTGCGGTGTTCGGCAATCAGCCGAAGACCGGGTTTATGGTTTAGTACCAAAAATAAAAAAGGAAAATAAGCAAGCAAAAATTGTTATAACTGGTTGTCTGTCTTTGCGAGAAGATGTTCAAAAACGTTTAGAGAAAAATGTAGATATTTGGTTACCGATCGTTGATTTACCGAAATTGGCTGAAAAATTGAGCTTAAAAATGAATACTAAAAACTACACACCCCGTCCCGCAAAATGCGGGACACCCCTCTTGAGAGGGGATTTGAAATGTGGAGATTATCTAAATATCCGACCGGAATATAAATCAAAGATCAGTGCCTTTGTTCCGATCGGTAATGGCTGCAATAATTTTTGTACTTATTGCGTGGTGCCGTATGCTCGTGGTAGAGAAGTGTACCGGCCGACTGATGAAATTATAAATGAAGTAAAAAAATTGGTTGAGAATGGTTATAAAGAGATAGTCTTAATAGCGCAGAACGTAAATAGTTACAAGTCCCCTCTAGAGAGGGGACTTAGGGGTGTGTTATCGCGCCACAAGACCCACCCCGTCTCGGGTAGCGAGACACCCCTCCAAAGAGGGGAATTTATTGATTTTAGTGATTTACTAAAAATGGTTAATGATATTCCGGGTGACTTTTGGATTAGATTTGCAACTAGCCACCCAAAAGATATGAGCGACGAGTTGATAAAGACTGTCGCAGAATGTGAAAAAGTTTGCCACCATATTCATCTGCCGGCTCAAGCGGGCGACAACAGGATTATAAAAGCGATGAATCGTCATTATACACGAGGGCATTACATCGGACTTATAAAAAAAATTAGACAGGCCATGCCAGATGCCAGCATTACTACCGATATAATCGTTGGTTTCCCGGGCGAAACTAAGCAAGCATTTAATAATACGGCTAAACTTTTTAGGGAAATTAAATATGATATGGCGTATATTGCTCAATACAGTCCGCGCTCCGGTACAGCGGCCGCTAAATTAGTTGACGATGTTGAGAAGAAAGAAAAAAAGAACAGAGAAGAGGAGCTGATGAAAATTTTGCGAAAAACTGCTTTAGAAAATAATAAAAATTATATAGGACAGGAAGTCGAAGTATTAATTTTTGGCAAGAGCAAAGATGGAAAATATTTCGGTTATACTCAAACAAATAAGAACGTAAAAATAGCTAATTTTAAAGAAAAAAATGCCATTGGTAAAATCGTAAAGGTAAAAATTATTAGCGCTCAAGATTTTGGGTTAGAAGGCGAGATAGCAGAAAAGAAAAAAGTTATAGTTATCGTCGGCACAACATCAAGCGGAAAAACGAAGTTGGGAGTTAAAATGGCCAGAAAATATAATGGCGAAATAATTTCCGCTGACTCGCGCCAGGTTTATAAAGGCATGGATGTTGGCACGGGCAAGGATTTAAAAGAATATAAGATAAAATCAAAAATCAAAAATCAAAAATCAAAAATTACCAACATTCCGTATCATTTAATAGACGTCGCTGATCCGAAAGAGACGTTTGATTTGGCACAATGGTATAAAATGGCGCAAGCCGCGCTTAGTGATATTATAGATAGAGGTAAGATGCCAATCGTGGTTGGGGGGGCTGGTCTATATGCGCAGGCGTTAGTTGACGGTTATAGTTTAAGTGATGTAAAGCCAGATGACGTTTTAAGGAAAAAGCTTGAGAAAAAAAACAAAGAAGAATTATTCGAGATGCTAAAGAAAATTAATTCTGTTTTTGTTTGTAAATTAAATAATAGTGAGAAAAATAATAAGCGGAGACTAATTCGTTATATTGAAATTTTGAATCAAGAGCGGAGCAGATACGCGGCTAAAAAGAAAAATAATAAATACGATTTTGAAATATTTGGCTTGACTTATCCCAGAGAAGAATTAAAACAGAGGATTTATAAACGTTTAATGGATAGGCTGGAGAAAGAAGATATGGTTGGTGAAGTGAGAGGGTTGCATAAGCGAGGATTAAGTTGGGAGAAAATGGAAAGCTTTGGTCTTGAATATAAATTTGTCTCACAATATTTACAAAAAAAGTTAAGCTACGACGAGATGGTCAAAAAGCTTTATATAGCGACTTGCCAATATGCTAAGCGTCAAATGACCTGGTTAAAAAGATGGGAAAAGCAAGGAGCCAAGATAAATTGGATTTCTAAATAATTTAGCCGACGCAGTAGAAAACGTCGGCTAAGTTTTTCGTAGTTGAGGCTATTTATCTTGTTTTCAGGGGCTGAAGACGTTGAATCTCGAAGGCCGTTGCTGTTCTGTAGAATTCCGACATCAGCAAGGCCATCTTTCCGATGTAGATTTTTCCTAGTTCCGGGACTGGGTACTGCGGTATGTCTTTTGCCTCTCTGTATCGTCTATACAAATCTGATTCCATTTTTCCCAAGATAGTCGTAACAGTGCAATCTCTAAAACCATAGCTCTCACATTTGTCTGATAGCATTACTTTTAATTCTGGGCACATACAGCCGCTGCCAACGACATATTCATTGGGCAAAAGGTGGCATTTGCTGCTGGCTGCTTTTAAGATTGTATCTTTGTACAATTGATAAAAAAAGCTCAGTGTTTTGTCTGCTAAAATAGCCTCTGAATTAGTAATGAGCGTTTGGATATGACTTTTCATATCGTATCCCTCCTGTTGTTTTTTACTCCCTAAAAAAATTCCCGTTCTGGTGAACGGGAATTTTTTTAACGAATATATAAATTTCGGGACATTGGTTCCTTGAGGCGATCTAATACATTTACTTCGTGGTCTTTGTTTTGACTATACATAGAATTAACGTTAATGTCTTCGCCTAAGAGCGGAGAAAGCCAAATTAACTAAAGTATAGTGCGAAGCCAAAATGATGTCAAACTCTAAATTGTGTATAAGTAAAAAAGCGATTATTTTAGTATTTTTAGCAAAATTTTAGATACTGTTTTAGGATTAGCCTTACCTTTGGTGGCAGTCATTGTTTTGCCGATAAAGAATTGCAGTAATGCTGTTTTTCCAGCTTTATACTTAGAGCTTTGGTCGGGATTTTCTTCAATTATAGTTTTAATAATTTTTTCCAACTCTGCTTCATCGTCAATTTGCGCTAATCCCAATTCCTCCACAATATTCGACGGATCGCCGCCTCCTTTATACATCTCGTGGAGAATCTGCTGCGCAGCCGTTGAATTAACTTTATTCTGATAGACCAAAGTTATTAGCTCGGCAAAATTTTCTGGAGTGATATGTAGATCCTTAATATTTTTATTGTCAGTATTGAGGTGTTTAAATAATTCGCTGATTAACCAGTTAGCTGCCGTTTTTGCTAATTTTCTTTTTTGTCTTTCCCAGTCATCACCGGTTGCATCAATCCAGGCATTAAGTTCAGAAATAACTTGTTCAGTGTAATTAGCTAAATTCTTGTCGCTGACTAAAATTGAAGCATCGTACTCACTTAGCTCGTATTGTTCAACAAACCTTTTCAGTTTAGTCGGTGGTAATTCAATTAAATCCTTTCTAATTTCGTCCAGCCATTCTTCCGAGATATTAAGCGGTGGAATGTCTGGTTCTGGGAAATAGCGGTAATCAGCCGAAGTTTCTTTTACTCTTTGTTTGACTGTTTGTTTTTTATTTTCATCCCAGCCACGAGTTTCTTGAATAAGCGCTTCACCGTTCTTTAATGCCTTCGTCTGTCTTATAATTTCATATTCAATCGCTTTTTCAACGGCTTTAAAAGAATTCAAATTTTTTAGCTCTACCTTTGGATTGAGCTGGTAATCACCGACTGGTAAAATTTCTAAATTTTTATCATATTGCCATTGCTTCTTTTTTTGAAGGCTGATATTAACCTCACAGCGCATTTCGCCCTTCTCCATATTCGCATCGCTGATTCTTAAGTAGCGTAGTATTTGCTGAAAAAGTTGGCAAAATTGTTTAGCAGTTTGAGCATCATGAATAACTGGTTTTGTCACCATCTCCATTAACGGCGTACCGGCGCGGTTAAAGTCAACCAGCGAATAATCAGCACCGTGCCTATGTGTTAATTTGCCAGTATCTTCTTCCAGATGTATTCTGGTGATAGCTATTTTTTGGTCGCCAATCTCTAAATACGCATCATAAACCAGCGGTAGGTCATACTGAGAAATTTGATAGCCTTTTGGTAGATCAGGATAAAAGTAATTTTTACGGTCAAATTTGCTTTGCTGATTGATTTTGCCGTGCAAAGCAAAGCCGGTTAAAATAACCCATTCTATAGCTTGTTTATTCGGCACCGGCAGAGTTCCGGGATGGCCAAGGCAAATAGGGCAGACAACGGAATTTGGTTCTTTGCCCTCGGCGTTATTATCGCACGAACAGAACATCTTTGACTTTGTTTTTAGCTCGGCGTGAATTTCTAGACCAATTATTACATCGTATTCCATAAAGTTTCTTTATGCTTAAATTTTAGCCCAAAATTGGTAAAAAAGCAAGCAATAAAAAACAAAAAGAGATGTTTTTTTTGCAACACCTCTTCTCGTGCTTTTATAAGAAAATTATTTTTTTGACAAGATTTTTTTCATCACATTATCAACCTGCGCGTACAATTCTTTAACACCTTTATTGTTATTAACAACAAAATCAGCGGTTGTTCCGACTTCGTGAATGGAAACTTCAGTTAAACGTCCTTCTTCGGCAATAAATTTAGCTAAAGTGGTTTTGTCTTCACCGGCTTTTTCTTTTCGTTTTTTCGTTCGTTCGTAGCGAACTTTTAAATCAGCCGTGACATATACCAAGAAGAATTTTTTGCCATATTTTTTACGGAAAGGTTCAACATCGCCATGCATCCTGATACCGTCAGCAATAATTATGTCCGAGCCGTTAGATTCAATGTCTTTTATCAGGGAATCAATAATAACAGACGGCCAAAAACCTTCCTTCAAAACTACGGCTAATTTTACGAAATTATCTCGGTTGGCCGATAATCGTAAGTCCTCAATCGTTCGGCGTAGAATTTTGGATGTACCATAATGCTTGGCTCCGTATTTTTTTACTAGATAATCCGCTACAGCGCCTTTGCCTGCTCCTTTTTCACCAATCAGGCCAATAATAATTTTATTTTTTTTCATTTATTTGTTTTATTATTTTATCTATTTGTAAATATAATTCTTTAGTCGCACCAGAGTTGTTGATTTTAAAATCCGCTCTTTTGCCAATTTTTGGCACATCTTTATCATTCATCATTTTCTGGTCTCTCAAAAACTGGAAATAAGTTTTGGTCTTGTCGTCGTGTTTTTCTTGACGTTTAATTAATCTCTCATAGCGTATTTTTTTATCCGCAGAAATGTAAATAAGTTTGAAGTTTTTGAGTTTGCGTAAAAGTTTAATTTCATCATATTTTCGCAAACCGTCTAAAACAATGAGTTTGGAACGAGTGCCAGACAATTTACTAAGAGCGGCTTTAACTATGACGTCGTCGCCGAAGACACTTCTTAAAGCGGCTATACTGTTAGTTAAATTTTCACGAGTGATTGGCTGATCTAAAGTTTTTAAAATAATTTTAATCGGAGCTGAGGTTTTAACTATTTTAGCGCGATATTTTCTTTTCAAATAATTTGTTGCTGTGCCTTTGCCGGAAGCTATTTCGCCGACTATGCCGATAATTATTTGCTCCATAAAACAAAAATAATAAAAGGCGCGTCTAGAGCCTTTTATCCTGTATTTTATTGTTATCTTAGCGTATTAATTCCACAAATCGATAACTAATATTATTATATTCTTTTTTTTCTTCTTTGACAACATGCTTAAATTCCGAATAATCTGGAAAAAAAGTATCCGCTTCCGGCGCATCGTCAACTAAGGTTAGATATAATTTTTCAACATAGGGAAGGGTCTGAGCGTAAATCTGGCCACCACCGATTACGAAGACGTCTTTATCGGTTTGATTTTTGCCTAATTCGATAGCGTCCGGGATAGAATGAACAACTTTGCATCCTGGAGCTGAAAAATCCTGCTCTTGCGCAATAACAATATTAAAACGATTCGGTAATGGTTTGCCGATTGATAGATAAGTATTTTTACCCATAATGACGACGTGCCCGGTTGTAATGTTTTTAAAATGTTTCATGTCTTCCGGAATGTCCCAAAGCAATTTATTTTTACAGCCGATTTCCCGGTTTTTACCGACGGCGCAAATTGAAGCGATCATAATTTCTGGATTCCCGCATTCGCGGGAATGACAATAAAAAATTAAAATCCTCCGATTACAGCGATTTCACCTTTTAAAGTAGGATGCGGGTTATAATTTTCTAAAGTGAAATCATCGTATTTAAAATCATCGATATTAGTTACTTCTGGATTAATTTTTAAAGTTGGGAAGGGGCGAGGTTCGCGAGATATTTGCTCCTTCATCTGATCAAAATGATTGGAATAAATATGGACATCACCGAAGGTATGGACAAAATCGCCTGGTTGATAGCCAGTTACGTGGGCTAAAAGTATAGTTAAAAGGGAATAGCTAGCGATATTAAAAGGCACGCCTAAAAATAAATCAGCGCTTCTTTGATAAAGTTGCAGTGATAATTTGCCATCGCTGATATTTGGCTGCCAAATAGTATGGCAGGGCGGGAGAGCCATTGATTGGCCTGGTAGTGCCATTTCG
This sequence comes from Patescibacteria group bacterium, assembly GCA_022705905.1. Lineage (GTDB taxonomy): Bacteria > Patescibacteriota > Patescibacteriia > Patescibacteriales > UBA12075 > JAKJDO01. The sequence continues at coordinate 552 of JAKJDO010000009.1, read as the reverse complement.
TAAATATATTCCGGATTCCAGGCGCAGACGATCATACTTTTACGACTTGGTGTTTTTTTAATCTTTTCAATTAACCAAGCGATTTGATCAATCTCACGTCCGCCTTCTGCGCGCCATTTTCGCCATTGTCGTCCGTAGATTGGACCTAGTTCGCAGTATTTTTGCACAAATTCGCTATCCACATCTTCTTTTTTAACCTGTTCGGCAAATTCTTCTATCGTAATTTTTGGTTTTATTCCGATTTCAACATCTTTTAAATAGTTTTTATACGCCCAGTCATCCCAAATATGAACATTGTGATCAATTAAGTATTTTACATTCGAATCGCCTTGTAAAAACCAAAGAAGTTCATAAATTATTCCTTTCAGAAAAACCTTTTTAGTGGTTAACAATGGGAAGCCTTGGGACAAATCAAAACGAATCTGGCGTCCAAAAACAGAGCGAATAAAGGGAGGTTGCTCGCCTTTTTCCTCATACTGTTTCTTTATCTCCGGCGCAAAAAATAATTCTTTATCGCTACCATGATCTAAAATGTCTTGCGCTAAATTTAAA
>JAKJDO010000029.1 GCA_022705905.1 Patescibacteria group bacterium | reverse complement strand
ATCCTGGGTTTATTTTGACGGAGTTGTTAGCGGCAAGTTGGGCTTTAGCCAGGGCAGTCTTGGCTCCAAAACGATTACTTTAACTAAAGGTCCGCACGCTTTAGAAGTTTATTTTGTCTATCGCGGCCGCACTGGTTCTAAAATGTCGTTTACTTTAGACAATAAAATAGCAGCTTATCCTTGGCCGAATAATTGCAACATTATTGATATTTATAAAAAGAAGGGTAGTAGCATCAGCCAACCCAGCATCAGTATTAGTGGCACCGCCACTAGCAATAATAGTGTTAAAGTGGCTGGAGTTTCAACCTCATATTATTCTTCGTCCGTCAGTCTTTATAAAACTAAGGAGTCTCCGGATATTTATGCTATAATAAACGGACAAAAACATTTTATTGCTTCACCAGCTTCATTTAACGATTATGGCTATAATTGGCATGATGTAAAAACTGTTAGCTGGGCAATTCTAGATAAATATCCTGATGCCAGATTGGTTAAGTTGCCAGATCAAAATACGATTTACTTCTTATATAAAAGGCCGGATAATAAATGGCTCAAGATTTCTCTAAATTCACCGACGGTTTTTGTTTCTTACTCGGATAATTACTGGGGCAATGTTATTGAAATAAATAAGTATGACATGGATTCTTATCCGGATGTTAAGTTAATAAAAATTCAGGGCGGAGAAGAGATTTATTATTTAGAGGATAATGTTAGACGCCTAGTTTCGCCAGAAGTTTTTAAAGCCAAAGGTTTTAATCCGGCTGAAGTCGTAGAGGTCAATAAAATACACATGAATAGTTATAAAATCGGCGAACTGTTAAAATAATATGATTTTATACATCAATACCATTAAAGATCAAGCTGATCGAATTGAACTAAAAATAAAAAAAAATAGCAAGATCTTAGTAGCAACAACTATCAAGGCTCGCGCTCAACAATCTGAAAAATTAATTCCCGGCATTAGGAGGTTGTTGAATGATCAAGGAATTGATATTAAAGAAATTAAAAAGATAGAGGTTGAAAATTATGGTGGCAGCTTTACGGCTTTGCGTATCGGAGTCGCCACGGCCAATGCTTTGGGTTATGCTCTCTGTCTTCCAGTTTTTGGCGCCGTCGGATCAAAAAAAGAATCTAAAGATTTTGATGTTGTCGCCCCTTTGTATAATAAAAATCCGGATATTACTATCAGTCATAAAAAACTTTGCTAATAGATAATCAGCCAGCTGTGGATTAAATGTTGACAAAGTAATAATTACCCACAACTGTTGAGGCAAAAAATAGGGTTAAGACAAAGTCTTTATAACCCTATTTTTTTGTTTATTTAAGTTAAATTAGCCATAAAAAAGTGGCAAATAACAATTGACTAGAGGCGTAAAGTGGTGTATAATTAAACTATATTGGTGAAAAGTGGTGAATTGTGTCTGGCAGGTTGATAAAAGCATAAAAAAACAAAAATATTTTAAGTTAGCTAAGATAATGAGCGCTAACTAAATAGCTAAAGCCAGCAAGGTAATTATTGCTGGCAAAAAAACAAAAAGATTTAACAATTAAGACAAAGAAGGGGTCTGATCAAGCGCTAATTACGCTGATCGGTCTCCTCTTGAGTCTTAATAAAATCAGGCGTTTTATGTTTATCGGAGAATATCAACACAGTATTGATGAAAAAGGGCGGGTAGCTGTACCGGTCAAGTTTCGCAATCTTTTGAAAAAGGGCGCGGTAGTAACCAGAGGTATTGATAATTGCTTGTTTTTATATCCACGAGAGCAGTGGAATAAAATAGCCGGCAAACTAGCTAGCATGCCAGTCAGCCAAGCGCGAGCTCGCGCTTTTTCGCGCTTAATGCTAGCTGGCGCTATGGAAGTTGATTTTGACGGCCAAGGCCGCATAACATTGCCTGAATATTTGAGAAATTTCGCTGGATTAAAAAAGAGGGCTGTTATTGCCGGTCTTTATGATCGTCTAGAAATTTGGGATGAAGAAAGTTGGAGCAAGTATAAAAGTGGCACTGAAAAAGAAAGCGCCACTATCGCCGAATCATTGTCCGAACTTGGTATTTAAATAAAATTTTTATGAATAAAAAAATAAAATGCCTGCCTGCGCAGGCAGTTCAAAACAAAAGTAAATTAGAAGCGGTTAGAGTCAGGGTTATTAAAGCGCCGCTAGTTGATACTAATGAATTGCGCCAGGTAATAATGTCCCGCGCTCGAGCTTTAGTTTTATAAAAACAATTTAATTATTAAACAATGGAATATAGACATACGCCGGTAATGTTGGACGAAGCTATTGAATTTTTACATCCTAAGCCGGGCGGTAATTTTGTTGATTGTACTTTAGGCGGCGGTGGTTATACAGAGGCAATTTTAAATAAAATTGGACGAACAGGAAAAATAATCGCTTTTGACGCTGATCCGCTGGCAATCGCTAACGCCCAAAAAAAATTCAAAAACAAAAATAACGTTATTATCATTCATGACAACTTTAGCAATTTTCATAAAAACATTAGTCAATTATATCCGTCTGCGCCAAATTTGCTTTTTGATGGTATTGTATTTGATTTGGGCTTATCATCAGCTCAACTCGAAGACCGGCATCGGGGATTTTCTTTTCAATTTGATGCCCCGCTAGACATGGTTTTTGGCGAAGGGACTAATAGAAATCGAACGGTTGCCATTGTCAACAGTTGGTCGGAAGATGAGATTGCTAGAGCCATAAAAGATTACGGTGAAGAAAGATATGCGCGTTTAATTGCGCGCCAGATCGTTAAAATCAGAAAAGAAAAAGATGTTACAACCACTGGAGATTTATTGTCGATTATTAGTGCCGCCGTTCCTGCTAGCTATAGAAATAATAAGAGGTTACATTTTGCAACTCGCACTTTTCAAGCGTTACGTATAGCCACCAACGATGAAATGGAAAATTTAAAACATGTTTTGCCACAAGCTTTGAATTTATTGAAGCCCGGTGGCAGGCTAATAGTCGTTTCCTACCATAGTTTAGAAGACAGAATTGTTAAAATATTTTTTAAAACAGAGAGTCAAGACTGTATCTGTCCTCCTCAATCCCCAACTTGTCGGTGCCATCATCGCGCCGGTTTAAAAATAATAACTAAAAAACCGCTGCTTCCCAGCGAAGAGGAAGTCAGCGTAAATCCGCGCGCGCGTAGCGCGAAATTGCGAGTGGCGGAAAAAATACAAATAAAATGACAAAACAAAAGGAGCATAATTTTGAAAACAGAAACAGCCTTAGCAGCACAATTAAAAATAGAGATAAAGGTGTTAACCGTCACCGCGTTTTGATTTTAAACAGAGCAATAGCATTATTAATAATAGCTTTAGGCATCGGCTACATGCTTTCAATCAATGACTTGTCAATCAAGGGTTTCGTTTTAAATGACTTAAAGTCTCAAGTCAGAGATTTGAAAAAGGAAAATAGTTTGATTGAGACTCAATTCGCTCAGCTAGAATCAAATAACGCTATCAATAGCCGGGCGCAACAGTTAGCTATGGTGAAAGTTGATAAAATTGATTACATTACTTTAGTTGACGGCAAAGTGGCCAAAAAATAATTAATCAAAATACAAAGAGTCTTTTGATATGATGGTGAGGAACGACCGTAAAAGAACAAAGAGAGCCGATAAGGATAATCGCCTAAAAATAGCTATGGCGGTTATTTTTTTATTGGCGGCAGCTGTGGCCGCCAAACTATTTAACCTGCAGGTCATACAGCACGATCTTTACTTTGTCTTAGCTTCCAGCCAACAGCAGGTTTATAATAAGCTTGAGCCAGAAAGAGGCAGAATTATCGTCCAAGACGGCCGCGAACTAATAAATAGCAGCAGTAATTATGCTGCAGTTATTAATAAAGATTTTGCCCATGTCTATGCCGTCCCCGATAAAATTACCGATCCATCTTCGGCTGCTGAAAAACTTTATGATATTTTTGACAAAGAAAACATTGAACAAGAAGTAGAGGATCTATTAAATAAAAGCGAATATTTTAGAGCTAGCAGCACAGCCAGTCCATTGGGCGGCGGTCAAGCAGCTATAGCCGAATATAGGCAAATAAAAAAAGAAGCGGAGATAAAATTGAGAAGAGACTCTAAGTTGCAAGAGTATGTAAGTAAACTATCAAAAGAAAACGATCCTTATGAGCCGATAAAAAATAAAGTTGACGACCAGGCGATAGAAAAATTAAATCAAGAGAGTATTGAAGGCGTGGACTATTTTTATGAAAAATACCGTTATTATTCGGAAAATAATATCGGTTCGCATCTTTATGGATTTGTCGGCTATGAGGGCAACAATAAAGTAGGACGGTATGGTTTAGAGGGCTTTTTTGACGAAGAGTTAACCGGTAAGTATGGTTCAATTAAGGCCGAAAGGTCAGCGAGCGGCAAATTGATTATCATTAACGACCGTGAATACAATCAGCCTGTCAATGGCAGTGATTTAATTTTGACTGTCAATCGTTCGATTGAGTATTATGCTTGTAAAAAGTTGAATGAGGCGGCCGTTCGCCATGGAGCTGATGGCGGAAGTGTTATTATAATAAATCCAAAAACAGGCGCTATTATCGCTATGTGTTCTTGGCCGGACTTCGATCCTAATAATTACAATAAAGTTGCCAGCGCCAGACATTACAATAATCCAGCTATTTTCGATCAGTATGAGCCTGGTTCGGTTTTTAAAGTAATAACTATGGCGGCTGGACTTGATGCTGAGAAAGTAAAACCAGAAACTACTTATAATGATGCGGGCAGCGTTATGATAGAGGGGTGGCCGAAACCAATTAAAAATTCTGATTTTGAAACTTATGGCGGTCACGGCATAACCAACATGGAGCAGATTCTGGAAGCCTCGCTTAATACCGGCGCTATTTTTGTAGCGCAAAAGGTTGGCGCGGAAAATTTTTTAAATTATGTAAAGGATTTCGGTTTTGGCGAAAAGACGGGGATAGAATTGGAAACGGAAAGTAGCGGCAATATTAGTCCCTTGGCCAGAAAAAAGGTGAGGCCAGTTGAGTTCGCTACCGCTTCTTTTGGACAGGGCATAACTGTTACGCCTCTGCAAATGGTTAATTCTTTTGCAGCTATCGCTAACGGCGGCATATTGATGCAGCCCTATATTGTCGGTGAAATTGTGAAGTCAGACGGCCAGAGAGAGATAACTCAGCCGAAGCAAATAAGAAGAGTCATATCAGAGCGAGCGGCTTTACTATTGTCTGGAATGATGGTAAATGTAGTAGAAAAAGGGCATGCTAAAAGAGCTAAATTGGACGGATATTATGTGGCAGGCAAAACAGGCACTGCGCAGGTAGCCAGTAAATCGGGCGGTTATGAAGAAGGCCAGACGATACACACCTTTGTAGGTTTTGCGCCCAGCGAAGATCCGAAATTTGTAATGTTGGTGAAATTAGATCATCCGAAAGATGCGCCATTTGCCGAGTCAACGGCCGTACCTTTATTTGGCGAGATTGCCGAATTTGTTTTGAATTATTACCAGGTGCCAAAGGAAAGATAAAGTAATAATTTTTTTAAGTCCTATAAAGATCAAGTATGAAAATAATCATTCAAAAAATACTGAAATTACTAGCCAGGAGAATGCTGTCCAAGTATCAGCCTTTAGTTATCGGCATAACCGGCAGTATTGGTAAGACCAGCACCAAGGAAGCGGTTTTTGCGGTTTTATCAAAAAAGAATAATTGTTTGCGCCGCAATGTTAAAAATTATAATAATGAAATCGGTTTGCCGCTGACAATTATCGGTGCCGAAGCCCAAGGCAGGTCTGTTTTAGGTTGGCTGGGAGTTTTTATTAAAGCGCTGCTAGCGCTGGCCATCAAAGACAAAAACTATCCGAAGATATTAATTTTGGAAATGGGCGTCGACCATCCAGGCGATATGGACTATTTGAATAGCATAGTTAAGTGCCAGATAGGCGTTGTGACTTTTGTCGGACCGGTGCATTTAGAATTTTTTAATAACATCGATAGAGTGCAAAAAGAAAAAGGCAAGTTAATAGAAAATTTAAATCGGGACGGCTACGCTATTTTAAATTATGATAATGAAAAATCCAGGGAAATTAAGAATGTCAGTAAAGTAAAAACTTTAACTTACGGCTTTGATGCTAAAGCAGATATCCGCGCGCAGGAAGTTATCTTCAGTTTTGATAAAAACAACGTCCTGCAGGGCACAAGCTTTAAGTTGTCATATAACGGTTCTTCCGTACCAGTATTTTTACCCGGAGTTCTAGGCAACAGCGCTGTGTATTCGTCTTTAGCTGCCGCGGTAGTTGGTCTGACCCAAAGCATGAATTTAATTGATGTTTCGCAAGCTTTGCGCGATTACCAGCCGCCTAGAGGCAGGATGAATTTAGTGGCAGGCATAAAACACACTTTAATTA
>JAKJDO010000008.1 GCA_022705905.1 Patescibacteria group bacterium | reverse complement strand
ATGGCTTTTCTAAAAATTGAATCCTTGGCGCCATAAAAAAGGCCTAGCTGAAAACTGCCGACTATTATTAATAGAGCCAATAAAAAAACAATCACCTGCCGTGATTTTGGTCTTTTTTGCCCTTCATTCTTATTGTTTCCCATAACGATAATTCTTTAATTTAAAATCGCTTTTCAATCAAATTTTAACATTTTCAAACTTTATTGACAAGTTTATCTTTTTACGGTTAAATAACTTGAAAATAACCTATTTTGCGGTATACTGAAATTATATAAAGATTATAAAAGCTATTATCAGAAAAAATAAAAAAAAGGAGGAAATCCGCGTGAGCAAAGAAAAAGTGATTTCTTATAGACTGGGTAGGACGACAGAAAATTTGTCAGCTACGCCGCTCAAAACAAATTACAGCTTTGTTTCTATTCATTGTCGGGGAATAAGAGAGCATGATCCAGACAGAAGTAAAGCTATGGCGCTTTTTGAAAAATATTCAAAACCACCTGAGGGGAAATAGCTTTTCCCTTCTTTCTAACTAACTTCTAAAAATATCTATCTGTCATCCTCGCGCAGGCGGGGATCCATGGTCAAAAAGTATACTGGATCTCGGGTCAAGCCCGGGATGACAAAAAAATCTGCAAATTCTAAAATCATAAATCTTAAATCTAAATTCACAAATTAATTTATGTCAAAATTCATCATTGAAGGCCCAGTAAAATTATCAGGAGAAATTGACGTGAAAGGCGCAAAAAACTCAGCTTTGAAGATTATTCCAGCTGCTATTTTATCAGCCAAAACCATTCACATCACCAATCTGCCAAACATTGAAGATATAGACAAATCTTTAAGCTTGATTGCTGATTTGGGCGCCGAAGTAAAGCGCGATAAATCTACCGTAACGATTGATCCGTCTGGTATCAATAAAACCGAATTAAATCCAGTATTTGCCAATAAATTTCGCGCTTCTATTATGTTTGTCGGACCACTGCTGGCTCGTTTCGGCGAAGTAACATTTCATCAACCCGGCGGCTGTGTTATCGGCGCTAGCGGTCGGCCGATTGATTTATTTATCGAAGGTTTCGGCTGTTTGGGCGCTGAAATAAAATATACTGAAGAAGAGTTTTATCACCTGAAGGCTAAAAAATTAACTGGTTGCAATTATTTTTTTAATGTTGTCAGCGTAACGGCTACCGAAGCGATGATGATGACTGCGGTTCTGGCTCAAGGTACGACCACTTTGCAAAACTGCGCTATGGAGCCGGAAATAAAATCCCTGGCCGACTACCTTAATAAACAAGGCGCGAAAATTACTGGCGCCGGGACTCCAACAATAATTATTGAAGGCGTTGATGAAATAAACGCTGGTGAATTTGAAATTATTCCCGATAGAATTGAGACCGGATCTTTTGCGATTATGGCTGCGGCCACTAGATCAGATATCATTATAAAAAATTGCCACCCCGATCATACCCGAGTACTATTAAATATTTTTAATAAAATCGGCGTACCTTTTACGGAAAGTAAAGATACCTTGCATATTAAACCAACCGATAAAATAAAACCTTACAGCATTAAAACTCACGAATATCCCGGCTTTCCAACCGATCTGCAATCCCCCTACACTATTTTAATGACCCAGGCTGAAGGCTCTTCGCTCATTCATGAAACAATCTACGACCGCCGTTTGCTTTATGTTGATATGCTATCCCAAATGGGCGCAGATATAATAATGTGCGATCCGCATAGAATTGTTATTAACGGCCCCAATCAACTTTATGGTAAAAAATTAACCAGCCCCGATCTGCGCGCTGGTATTACTATGGTTATTTCGGGATTAATCGCTAAGGGCGCAACCGAAATTGATAATATCTATCAAATCGATAGGGGCTATGAAGATATTGATGGCCGGCTGAGAGCGCTTGGTGCTGATATAAAAAGAATAGGAACTCTTAATTTATAAGCTCGAGCTTTAAAACTATAAATTCAATAGTTTTTTATGACTAAAAAAACCAGAAAAACTCTTTTCTTATTTTTTATAATTGTTTTTCTTATAATCACTCCTTTAATTTGTCTCTATGCGGCCGGCTATCAAATAGGCAAAAATTTTTCAATTCAAAAAACCGGCATATTGGTAATTAAAACCAAGCCAGCCGAAGCTAGTGTGTTCTTAGAAAATAAAACGCAAAAAAACCTAGTAAGCGACCTTATTTTGCAAACTGAAAAAAAATCATATACCACTCCCAGCAGAATTAAAAATTTATTGCCTGGCAAATATGATATTAAATTGGAAAAAAACGGCTATTGGCCATGGGAAAAACAGCTAGTAATTGGTTCCGGACAATCAGTCTATATCGAAAACGTTAATTTGTTTAAAAACAATTTACCTGTATTAGTAAGTAGCCAGCAATATACCGATCTTCTTCCCTCGCCTAACGGAAAAATGATTTTAGCTATTTATTCTGAAGGGGCTGACGTCATAAATCTTAATAACGATACAATAAAAAAAATAGATATTGCTACCAGCTCGTCTAAAATTGTTCTTACTAAAAACAACTGTTCTTGGTCGCCAAGCAATGACGCTGTTATGCTGGGTTCCTATATTTACAGCTTAACAAGCGGAGAACGGGCAAAAAATATCGACAAATTATCCAATAATAATACAGCTAAAATTAAATGGAACTTATCAGACAAAGATAAAATTGCCTTCGCCAGTCAAAGCTCTCTTTATTATTCCGATCTCAATAGCTTGAGCAAAAAGTTGATCATCAAAAATAAAAATATTATCGATTTTTTAGCTCGCGGCAATAATCTTTTTATTCTCTACCAAGAAAATGATGCGGTAATATTAAGCGTCTGGGGAATATCCGAAAACAAATCAATTAGAACAATCAGCCTGCCGAAATCTAATTATGCCTTTATAAACTCGGACCACAACTTGCTAAACATATTAGACAAAACTCACAACACTCTCTACCTTATAGATCCTTTGGCTGAAATTAAGACAGTAATAGAAATTATAAACGGTGTCAGTCAGGCTCGTTGGATTAATAATGATAAATTAATTTTTGCCAATGATTATGAAATTTGGATTTACGATGCTAAAAATTATTCTAAATTTTTATTAACGAGGATAAGTGAAAGAATAACCGACACACTCCCTTTTGTTAATGAAAATTACTTATTCTATGCCACCGAACGAAATATCAACGTAATGGAAATGGATGAACGGGATAAACGCAACGTCATCAAACTGGTCGATTTAGAAACAATAAACAGGCCCTATCTGAATAACAATGGCAGCGCTTTATATTTTTACTCTAAAATCGGCGGCGGCGCTGGCATCTACAAACTGGCTATCCAATAAATTCAAGTCCAAAAAAAAGAAAGGCTTTAAATCCAGCCTTCTTTTTTTAGCTTGCAAAAATATTATTATAAGATTTCTTTAGTATATTTTTTTAACTCATCGCCAATATCATCTCTTTCAAAAGCATACTTTAGGGTCGCCTTTAAATAATTAAGAGGATCGCCGGTAGTCAACCATTCACCGTCTTCAACTTTCTTGGCATAAAATTTACCGCCCTTCTTTATATATTCCCTAATAGCATCAACTACCCACAACTCTTCGCCTTTGCCTAACGGTGTGTTTTTTAAAACTTCAACAATTTCTTGATTAAGTATCATCCTGCCAAAATCAGCCAGCTGCGATGGCGATTCTTCAACTGATGGTTTTTCAATAATATCTTCTAACTGCATGGAATCATCTTTTAGCTTAACTATGCCGTATCTATTTGCTTCTTCTTTCGGCACCTCCTGAACTCCGATCATCAAATGTCCGGTTTTATCGTATTCATCTACCATCTGCTTGGTAAAAGATACTTTGGATTTAACCAAATCATCCCCCCAGACATAAACAAACGGTTCGCCTTCAACTAAGCTAGCTGCAGATAAAATCGGCGTGCCGTTGCCATAAGGACCTTTTTGACGGACATAAATAAAATTAGCTAATTCCGATATCTTTTTGATTTCTTCGCGCAACTTGTCCTTGCCGGCATTTTTTAAATCGTTCATTAATGCCCAATTGTGGTCAAAATGATCTTCTAGCGGTTTCTTATCCCACTTTGTTACCAAAATAATATCTTCAATTCCGGCTTCCACCAATTCTTCAACCACTAGTTGAATAATCGGTTTATCAACAATCGGCAGCATCTCCTTAGGCATGGCCTTGGTAGCTGGCAAAAGACGCGTTCCGGAACCAGCAACCGCGATGATCGCTTTTTTTATTTTTTGCATAAAACTTAGTTATAAAGTTTATAAAGTTATTAAAGCTATAAAGTTTTTATTAAACCGGATAATAATTTTGATATTTCAATTGCTTGATTTGCTAATAAACTAAACTGATCTTTGTTGATATAATTTAGTCTTACTGCTATATATAACATTGATCTGACTTCTGCACAAGAACCTTTAGCTATGAATAAGAAGTTTCTAAATTCTTTATTCGTATTTCTCTCAAAGCCTTCGGCGATATTATTCATAATAGAAATAGCTGCTCTTTGCATTTGGTTTGCAAATCCAAAATCTCGGCAATCCCAAAAAATATTATAAATATTGAGCGTTAATTTACCAGCTCTTTGCCAAGCAAAAATATCTTCAAATTTGTTAATTTTCATTATATATTAACTTTACAAACTTTATTAACTTTACAAACTTTCAACTCAATCCCCATTTATTTAGATATTTTAACCATGAAATTATATGATGGCGAGCCATCTGGTTAATAAAAAATTTATACCAAGGATCTTGCGCGCTTTGGCGAGCGTGGTTATGAATTATTTTAGCCTCTGGATAATAAGCTACCTGCCAACCCTTTTCCCAAAAACGACGGCAAAGGTCCGTATCTTCAAAATACATAAAATATCTTTCGTCAAATAAGCCAACTCCCTGCAAGGCTTCAGTGCGACAGAACAGAAATGAACCGAGCAACCAATCTACCTTTTTTTCAGATAAATGGTCGAAGTCCTTCATTAAATAATGATGCAAATATTTCTGAGCAAAACGCAATTTCCCTAAAAATGTTCGACGGTAAAAAGGCACCATCAATCCCGGCCAGCGATAGCAAGACTCTTGTATGGTTTGATCAGGATTGATTTGCTGCGGTCCGACCACTCCTACTTTAGCATTGCTTTGCATGTAGCTATACAACTTTTTAAAAGTATCGGGGAAAGCGATTGTGTCCGGGTTCATTGTAACAACATAATCACCGCTAGCTCTTCTGATGCCGGTATTGTTACCAGCCCCCATGCCAATATTAACATCATTTTGAATAAAAATTATTTCCGGATATTGCCAAGCTAAAATTTGGCCAATACTATCCTCAGAGCCATTATCGACTACAATTATTTCGTACTTAATCCCCCTCTCTTTTTCAAAGGGAGGGTCGGGGTGGGTTTTCCAATCAGCTTCCTTGATTGATTTAATACAATTTAAAGTATCACCCTTACTTTTGTAATTTAATATGACAATACTAATATCCATAAATAAGTTATAAAGTTTAAAGTTCATAAAGTTAAAAGTTCCGTACTTTATAAACTTTATAACTTTACAAACTTTTAACTAAATTACCAAAATACTATTTTTTTAACTAACCACCAATAAGCATTAAAAACCGGATTAACAAGTCTTAATTTAATATCGTCTATCTCCTGATACCATATTTTTCCGCTAAACATAGGGATAATATCACAATCTTTGACTTTTCGCAACCTCTGCGCTTCTTGCCTATTTCTTAATATATAACGCCAATTTTTAATACTAAAAAAATATTGCCAGACTTTAATTTTTTCTTTTAACCAACCGCCCTTCCAAGCAAACAGTATTAACCCTAATTCCATAACTATAAAAGCTGGTAAAATTAATAGTAAAGTTCCAAAGCGATAATTTTTTAACATGGCGATAATCCTATTTCTATCCATCCAATAATATTTAGTGATTGATCGGCTAAATTGATATTTATGGTAAGCGACAGCGTCAGGCGCTAATACACATCTGAAGCCAGCCAGCCAAATACGCCAACCTAAGTCCTGATCTTCGTTATACATCCACATTTCTTCATCAAACAAACCAATTTTTTTCAACACATCTGCTCTAAACAAAACACCCGCTCCGCTCGGATAGCAAATATTCTTTATTGTTTGTCTCTTGGAATTTGTCTCTTGGAATTTGCGACCATAGTCGCTGCAATACCCAAAACCCAAAAAGTGCGTTACATTCCCCAAACTATTTATCTTATCAGTTTCCGGATGAAGCATCAATCTCGCTTGCACCGCGCCAATTTTTCTTTTGTCACTCCCGTCATCTTTGTCATCCTCACTTTCTTTTCTATTATCCTCCCCCTTTTTGTCATTCCCACTTACCCGCCTTTCTGGAGGGCGAAAGCGGTAATCCATTTCGTTATTTTCTATCGCCTCCACCATTTTCCTGACGCAATCCGGCTCAAATTTCATATCCAAATTAAATAAAATCACATAATCAAAATTCTGCATTAAAGCCTGCTTAATGCCGTCGTTATTGCCCTTAGCAAAACCGTCATTGGTATTATTAATAATAAACTCCGCTTCCGGCATTTTTTTCATCGCATACTGCAAACTCTCGGCACTCGTCCCGTTGTTCACAAAAAAAATCTTTATCTCACCTTGATAATCCTGCTTCCTTAAATCAGCAATACAATCATCTAAAAATCTCTCGGCATAATCAAGGCAGTTTACTAAAATTATCGCTAATTTTTTATCCATGTCTTTCAATTTTATAACTTTATAAACTTTTATACTAAAATGGACTTTTAATATTTTTTAAGTTAGGATTTGTCACCTTTGTGTATAATTGCGTTGTTCTAATATTTTTATGACCAAGCAATTCTTGCACATAGCGCACGTCCACTCCATTTTCCAAAAGATGGGTCGCAAAACTGTGGCGCAAAGAATGAAAGGTGGCTTCTTTTTTTATTTTACTCTTCTTCAGCGCATTTTCCAATATTTTTTGGGCGCTACGCTCGGATAAGGCACCGCCGCGTTCACTCTCAAAAATAAAATCATTAGATTGGCGGAATTCTATCATTCTGCCCAAGCCATCTTTTAGCTTTTCTGGGAAAATGGTAATGCGGTCCTTTGCCCCCTTAGCCTCCTTAATGTGCAATGTCAATTCATTTAAATTGATATCCTTAACGCGCAATTTTATGACTTCACTAATCCTCAAGCCAGCTCCATAAGATAAAGCAATCAAAATTTTATGTTTCTTGTTGATTATATTGTCAAGAATTGTCGCAATTTCTTCACGCGACAAGACAATTGGCAACTTGTCGGACGTTTTAGCAAATTTAATGCCAATCGCGATATTTGATTTAGCGATATTAGTATAAAAATGCTTTATCGCCATAAGGTATAAATTAACAGTTTGTGATGACATCCCTTTTGCCTGCTTGGCTAATAAAAACTTTTTTATTAAGTCTATATTCGGATCTTGATCGATATTTTTAATATAAATAAAATACTCCTTTAAACAAACTAAATAGCTTTTTATTGTTCTTTGGCTATAATTTCGCAACCTTAGCTCATTCTCGACTTTTTCCATTAATTCTGGCAATTGCATATTTTTATTGCTATAATTAAATTGTAAAATTGATTTATTAATAAAATTATACAAACAATACGTATAAAATGCAAATTTAATATTTTATTATTCTATTTTACGTATATTAAGTAGTTGTCCGACATATTTTAAAAACTATTCCAAAAACTTTTTTTATCGCCTTCGGCGATTTGGGGGCGAAAATTTTTTTTATTTTTGTTATAATAGAACCATGAAATACAAACCTTATTACAAATATAGTGATTTTTATCTTTTTCACGGTAATTGCCTTGATATTTTGGCTGAAATTCCTGAAAATTCGGTTGATATGATTTTTGCCGATCCTCCTTACCTTCTCTCAAACGGCGGTTTTACTTGCCAAGCTGGTCAGATGGTTAGCGTTAATAAAGGGCAATGGGATGTAAGTAATGGCCTAAAAAAAGATTTTGAATTTCACCTTGTTTGGATTGAGGCTTGCAAGCGAGTTTTAAAACCCGGCGGTACTATATGGATCAGCGGGACTTATCATTCAATTTACCAATGTGGTTTTGCGTTGCAAGTGGCTAAATTTCATATTTTAAATGATATAGCCTGGCTAAAACCCAATGCCTCGCCAAATTTATCTTGCCGATTTTTTACAGCGAGCCATGAAACATTAATCTGGGCTCGCAAAGATAAAAAAGGCAAACATAAATTTAATTATAAGATGATGAAAGAAGGAAACTGGCCGGAAGATTTTATTAAGAAGCCTGGGTTGCAGATGAGAAGCGTTTGGGCGATTTATCCACCTCGGAATGGCGAAAAAAAATTCGGCAAACATCCAACGCAAAAACCAATTGATTTATTAGCAAGAATTGTTATAGCTAGCACGGATAAAGGCGATTTAATTATTGATCCGTTTACCGGCTCTTCTACTACCGGACTTGCCGCATATTTAAATGACAGAAAGTTTATCGGGATTGATTTAGAAAAAAAATATTTAGACTTATCTATAAAAAGATTAAAAGATTTAGAAAAATCAAAATAACAAATATGAAAATTATCACTCGAGCGGTAGCAATAAATAATCTTAAAAAGTATATCGGCAAAGACCTAAGGGGTCTTGCTTTAAAATACAAAATTACCACCTACGAAACAGGGAAACAAAATAAAGGTTGGAAAGGATTAATTCTTGAAAGGCTCGCTGGACTAGAAACAAACGTTTCAAAAGCACCCAATGGTTTATCTTGGGAATTAAAATCTGTCAGCTTTCACGAAGTCAAAGGCAAACTCACTCCAAAAGAAACCATGGCGATAACTATGATAAATCCAAAAGAATTAAAAGAAACAGAATTTTTTGATAGTCATTGTTGGAATAAATTTAAAGCTATAATATTCTGCGCTGTACAATGGCATGGAAAAAATTCAGATGATGGACAACTCATCAAAGTTGCCAGTTTAGATTTTAGCGAAGATGATGAATTGATCAAAGAAATAAAAGCGGATTACGATTTTATCAGAGCTAAGCTTATTAAAAAAGGTTTTAACGCTTTAACGGGCAAAGACGGTAAATGGATTCAAGCTAGAACAAAAGGCACAGGCGGCGTTAATCCTCGAACTGGCGAACGCCGTCCGATCACCAGGGCTTTTTACGCTCGTAAAGAATTAGTTAAAAAAATATTTGAACTCGCAAAATAAAGTGTCGCTCGGCGACAAAAAAATTTTCGCCCCCAAATCGAATTCGCTTCGCGAATTATAAAAAAGTTTTTGAAATAATTTTTAAAATACGCCAAGGCCACGCTGCGCTCTCGCTTCGCTCGGGTCGCCTAACAACCGATAAGCGGAAAAATCCTCGGCTCGGATTTTTCCCAAATTTTATTTCGCTACGCTCATAAAACTTCGCTTATCGGTAAACGTTAGCTGAAATATTGCTCTTTTAAATAAAATACTTTTAGGAAGCTCGTAAAACCTAACAAAGGAGGAATGTGCTATGAAATGGCATAAAAAAGTTCGTATAGTTCTTTATGTCTGGTGGCTCGATGTAAAATCGCTTCCAGGCAAAATCAAACGGCGCATTTGGAACAAACATATTCTGCTTTGGTGGCATCGCCTCTATATCCGCAAGGATGAATTTCATCGTTCGCTGAATATGGACGGCGCTGCAATGCTCGAAATGAATGAGAAAGAGAGAAAAAAGTACCTTGCGGATCTTGTTCGCAGAAGGGAAATTGCCCACCAAAGAGACCTGACCAAATGCTAATTGCTTCCAACACGGGGAGACGCAAGTTTCCCCGCTTCCTAAAAGTATTTTATTTTGCTGGTTTAATCGCCAGCAGGCTATCGCCTAAAGAGCAATACATTTGTTTCTCTTTTCTTTTTATTAAATCAAGGATGAGAAACAAAAACTTCGGATGATGCCGATACGTTATGTGTAATACGTTTTTCCTTTTAATTGTTGTAAAACAATTTACACTTTTTTATATAAACGAATTTGATTTTTTACGAATTGGTGATTGAGGGAGGTGTCGGTGTTTCTTCCGACCACCTTGTCTCTCGGAAAAGATTTTAAAAAAAATATTTTTCTGCTATAATAATAACGATAAATTTTATTAAAATTAAATTTAACATGTATGATTAACTTTTTTAAAAAATCATCAAAATCTTTGACAATCGGCTTACTATCATTTTTTTTCGTAATTATTGGTTTTTCTATTTATCAGGTAAGCCAAGCCCAAGAGGCTATTGCACTATCCACTCCACCAGCTTCACTCTGCAATATTGCCAGTGATCTTAAATTTGGTATGGTTGGTCCTGATGTCAAAGAATTGCAAAAGTATTTAAATAACAATGGATATCCTTTAGCTCAAGCTGGTTTTGGTTCAAAAGGGCAAGAAACTAACAATTTTGTTACATTAACTAAAAACGCTTTAATCAAATTCCAAAAAGATAATAAAATCCCAGCAATGATTGGGGTTTTCGACAAAGTCACCAGAGATTTCTTGGGCTGTGAAAAAGAAAAAGAAATTGTGCCAGAAGTTAATTCAGAACCATCAGAAGAACAAAAAGAAGCGGGGGTAAATACTATCATTAATAAATATTCTCTCAGCGGCACTATTACTGGTATTAGTGGTCCAGTAATTTTAAAAAACAATAATGATTCCATCATTATAAAACCGGGCGATTCCGCTAATTTTACTTTTCCAACCAAATTAATCACTGGTTCAAATTATTTTATCACTGCCACTACAGATTACCCCAATCAAAAATGTTATTTAAAAAATAACAGTGGGACAATATACAATGCTGATGTGGACAACATTCAAGTAGCTTGTGTTCTAGGACTATCTTATAGTCCTTTTACTGCCAGGTTTGGGGGTGGTGGTGGAGGAGGGGTTAGTAATTACAGTTTAACATATACTGCTGGTACTGGCGGGACGATTTCCGGTACTGCCTCCCAGAGCGTTAACAGCGGGGGTAACGGTTCAGCTGTCACGGCTGTGCCAGATACTGGCTATTCTTTTTCTTCCTGGTCTGACTCATCAACCGATAATCCAAGAACAGATACTAATGTGAGATCAAATTTATCTGTAACTGCAAGTTTTACTATAAATACTTACACTGTCACTTTTGATACTAACGGCGGAGATGGTGGTTCTACTGCTACACAAACTCTTAATTACAATACGCCGACTGCTTTGACCGCTAATGGATTTACCCGCACGGGCTATACTTTCGCCGGCTGGAATACCGAATCTGACGGCAGTGGCACAGACTATACAGATGAAGCATCTTACACTATCGGCACAAGCAATGTTACACTCTATGCAAAGTGGGAAGCAGAACCGGAACCAGTAACATTTGTTTATAATGGTGCTCCAGTTACTTATGGAGTAATTAAAAATCCTACCACAGGTGAGTTCTGGTTAGACAGAAATCTTGGAGCGTCTCGAGTAGCATTGTCCAGCACAGATTCTTCTGCTTATGGCGATTTGTTTCAGTGGGGACGTGCAGACGATGGGCACCAAATTCGTACCTCAGACGCAACAACCACCTTGGCAACAAGCGACACTCCCGAGCATAATAACTTTATAATTAATAGCAATACCCCTTTTGATTGGCGCAATCCGCAAAACGGTAATTTATGGCAGGGTGTAAGTGGCACTAACAATCCCTGCCCTAGTGGTTATCGACTACCAACCGATGCCGAATGGGAGGCTGAACGTGAAAGCTGGGTCAGCAACGATGCAGACGGAGCTTTTGCTTCGCCTCTTAAATTGCTCGTGGCAGGCTTCCGCAGGGGCGACACTGGTTCGTTCCTTGGTGTGGATAGTACTGGCTACTACTGGTCGAGCACGCTGGAAGGTATCCGCTCCCGCGACCTATTCTTCCATAGTAGCAGTGCCGGCAGTGACTACTTCAACCGCTGGAGCGGACTCTCTGTTCGTTGTATTAAGGATTAAATATTTTAATTTGATTATTTTAGGGTCAAGAAATTAAGACGTGTGTGTATCTTTATAAATTGAAGGAATTTTTGCATTACATACAAATATGCATGGCTTCGGGGCATTCACCCTCAGCCCCTCTTCCCCTACACTAAAACGAAAATAAAATTTGTTCATTACCGAAAAGTGTTGCCCTATCAGGCAAAAATAAAGGCATACATCATATAACACGGCCTATCCGGTTGCAGCTCTTGCAGAGCCTCCACCCAAACGCTTCGTGCTTCGGATATGCCGAAACGTTAGGCGAAATTAAAATAAATATAAACTATGCAACCTAGTTCATTTTTCGAAATTGAGTTAAAATCTCTATTGACCAAGGAGGAATATGATAGATTGTTTAATGAGCTGCCAAAAATGGCAAAACTAATTAATGAAGAAACGATTAATACAACGAGATATAGACCGGGTGATGTTAGATTAAGACACTCTGATAAAACCTTAGAAGTTGTCTGTAAAGAAGGTGACCCAACTAAAATCTGCCGGCGCGAGGTCGTTATACCTCTGGCAGATAAAAATCAAATTGATCACTTCGCTCAAGTTTTTGATTTATTGCAATTTAAGCCCGATCGTCCTTGGGAAAAATATAAATTAGAATTCGAGCATGATTACAATGGCTTTAAATACATTCTTTGTCTGCAGAATATTAAAGACTTTGCTTATATTTTAGAGGTTGAATTTATCAGCGAAGAAGACACAAGCCATATCCATGAACCAAACTTACGCGCCATTATTTCTAATCTCGGACTGGAGCCGATAGAGCCGGCTGAATTTACGAGACGAATAGGAGAATTTATGTCCGGCAAAAAATTAATTTAAGTTTTAGCCCTGCTTTTAAGATTGATTTTTTCGGCAACTATCGTAATTACAAGCCCGAACCACCAAGCGCACCACAAAATTAAGTACTGCCAAAAAGGATGCCATTTTTTAAAATACTTCAGCATTGAATCGCGGAAGTATTTTTGTTTAGCCATTGTGTCAACTTGCTTAAAACTCTGTCCAACGGCGTCAACACATTCCGCTACCGGTGCATACCAAACCTCTCCACCCGCCTTCTTTATGCGCAAACACCAATCCACTTCTTCAAACCACAAAAAATATTGCTCGTCAAAAATACCGACTTTTTCTATAATTTCTTTTCTAATCATCATAAAACCGCCCCGTACCGAATCGACGACTGATGCTTGATTATAATCAAAGTCTTCTTGAATATAATTTTTTAAAATATTAGGAAATAAATGCGGCAATTTTAAAACGATCGCCAGCTGATCGGCTAAAGTCGGAAAACGACGGATATGTTTTATTATCGCCCCTTGTTCATCAAATAATTTGCAACTGGCTAAATCGGCTTGATAATTGTTCTTCATCCAGTCTAGCGTTTTCACCAAAGTATCTGGTTTTACTTTCATGTCAGGATTGAGTAGCAAAATAAAATCACCTAGCGCTTGTTTTATTGCTTGATTATTGGCTTTGCCAAAACCTAAATTGGCGCT
This sequence comes from Patescibacteria group bacterium, assembly GCA_022705905.1. GTDB lineage: Bacteria > Patescibacteriota > Patescibacteriia > Patescibacteriales > UBA12075 > JAKJDO01. The sequence continues at coordinate 14,039 of JAKJDO010000008.1, read as the reverse complement.
ATTCACAATCAGCCTTACTTGTGAAAATTCCTTTTTTATCATTTCTACGGTATCATCGCCTGAAGCGTTGTCAACTACAAAAATTTCAAAATTAAAATCACCCTGACTTTTGTACAAGGCCTTTAAATTATCTCTTAATTTTTGGCTAATATTCCAAGAAACTATGACTATGCTTAAATCCATAATTTAAAACTCAAACGGTTTTTTATAAATTTTTATTTTATTTTTTATTTTCTTCAACTCGCTAAATTGCTTCAATAAATGCTGTTCAAATAACAAAACAAATATAATCATTTTTAATTCATAAATAACTGCGTTTAATTTTTCAGCAAAATTTAGAATATGCCAATATTTTATGAAAATAATCTGTTGGTGTAAAAACGACCATTCCTTCACCTGACGACTTTTAAACAGACGGGCTTTAATAATTTTAGAGTCGCTTTCGCCTTTTCCCTGCGCGGTGCGATCATGATAAACTAAAGCGTTGGCAACGCATTTCGATTTAAATCCAGCCAGTTGTAATCGATAGGCCAAATCGCAATCTTCCTTATACATGAACATTAACTCATCAAAATACTGATTATCTTCCTTTGCTTTTTCTAAGGCGCTCAGGCGATAAAGACTGGCAGCACCAGACGGACCTAAAATTTCTGTATTATCAAACTGTCCGTGATCAACTTCGCCTTGTCCTACATCAAAAAACCGCAAACCGCTTTTTAATTTAATACCGCCGGAATCAATAATATTAGTTTTTTGATTCTTGGCGAAATTCCATTGCATAATCTTAGGACAGACCGATCCCAGCTCTTGGTTACCGCCTATCTCTTTTACTAGCAGCTCTAACACATCTGGCTCTAAAATCACATCTGGGTTGATGGCTAAAAAATATTCAGCGCCAGCGTCCTTTGCCTCTCTAATTAAAAAATTATAAGCGCGAGCAAAGCCTAAATTTTTCTTAACGCCTTGCCACTTTACATTCGGAAAATATTCATTAACAACCGCTATATTGCTGTCTTCCAACTTCTCGCCATTATCAAAGACCAGCAACTCAAAATCCTGCCAAGTTTGTTTTTTTAAACTTTGTAAAAAATACGGCAAATACTTTGCCGTAAAATCTTCATATAAAATTATACCGATTGCTAATTTCATTTTATATTACTAATTTTTCTTGTAATTTTTCTTTAGCTAAAATTTGCGCGCGCAGCAAACTGTCAAAAGTGCCGGCATCAATCCATTCACCGCTTACAATCGCTACGTCCAACTCGCCTTTTTTTAAATACCAATTATGCAAATCCGTAATTTCTAATTCTCCGCGATCGCTTGGTTTGACATTTTTGGCGGCTGACACTACTCTGTTGTCATAAATATATAGGCCAGTAACCGCGTAATCGCTCAGCCATTCTTTCGGTTTCTCAACGATTTCTTCCGCTTTCATGTTCTTATCAAATTTCACAACTCCGAATCGTTCCGGATCTGACACTTTCTTAGCGAACACTTTTCCGCCCGACTTAAAATTTTTAATGTCTTCGGAAAAATCATCTTCAAAGATATTATCTCCTAAAATCATGGTGACATTATCTTCGTCAATAAAATTTTCGCCAATAATAAAAGCGTCAGCCAGTCCTCTTGGTTTATCTTGGACCTCATAGGTAAACTTAGCGCCAAAATCCTTACCGCTGCCTAATAAATTTAAATAATCACCCGCTCTTTCCGGTGCAATAATAATCAATATGTCTTTAATACCGGCTTTAATTAAAGTGTTGAGCGGATAATATATCATCGGTCGATTATAAACCGGCAATAATTGCTTACTGGTAATTTTAGTGCAAGGCCTTAGTCTAGTCGCGCTGCCTCCTGATAAAATTATTCCTTTCATATCTTTATTTTAAATAATTATTATAATAATCAATTAAAGCTTCTTTTAGTTCTCGCATCGGTTCCGTCTTAGTATTAAGAAGCATTGAATACTTCGGTCTTTTAGCCGGTCGCGGAAATTTGCTAGCCAAAACGGATTTAGTCTTAATTTTAATATCGGCTACTTTAAAAAAATCCCTAGCGGCGCTATACCACGTATATGCTCCTTGATTTGTCAAATGATAAATACCAAACCCCGCATTACTCTCAACTATTTTTTTTGTAGCTGCAGCTAAGTCAACCGTATAGGTAAAAAAACTTTTTTCTTCGCTCACTATTTCTAATTCGTTTTTTTCCTTGCTCAATTTAAAAATTAAGTCAAAAAAATTAGGCTTCGCCGCTTCGCTTTCGCCCTTTGGACCGAATAATTTTGAGACTCTAATTAAATACCATTTTAAGCCGGCGCCACTCATCTCTATTATTCTTTTTTCTCCGTGAAATTTAGATTTGCCGTATCTATTTATGGGATTCTGGTCGTCAGTTTCAACATAACCTTTTTTATTTTTGCCGTCAAAAACGTAATCAGTCGAATAATGAACTAAAATAGCATCATTAGCAAAAGCCGCTTCAGCTAGAAATTTTGGGCCGTCAATATTTACTTTTTTAGCAATTTCGTATTGAGCATTACTTTCTTCGCATTTATCAACTGCGTTATAAGCGGCGGCGTTAATAATCAAATCCGGTTTTATATCGCCGACTTTTTTTAATATCAAGCCGTGATCAGTAATATCAATTTCCTCTTTATCCCAGTCAATCACTTCATATTTTTCGTCAGCTGAAAAAACTTTTACTAACTGTCCTCCTAAATTTCCTTTGGCGCCTAAAATCAAAATTCGCATATTATTTGTCTTTCAACATTATTACTGCTTTTTTTATTATCGCAACACTGTCAACTGGATTATAAAATTTTATTTTTTCTACATCGTTAATGCTAATCCATTCTGGCATTCCAGCATATTGTTTTTCATGCTCGTCAAAACCATCTACCGACATTTCCCCGCCAATTTTCTCCACTAAATAATACATTAATATACTATTGCAATGATCTTCTGTAAATGGAGTCAGCCAAAAATCATGTCTGCATTCTATAACATCTAAAACTTTTATTTCTAGCCCTGTTTCTTCTTTGAATTCTCTCACCAAGGCCTCCTCTATAGTTTCATCAATTTCCATAGCACCTCCTGGAAAATCGTAACCATCCCATTGTTTTGATAATAAAACTTTATCATTTTCTATCAATACGCCATAAACAGATGGACGAAATTTCATTTTGCTGACATCAAGTTCGACTTTATTTTTATTTATATCTTGTCCAATTATTTTCTCCTTTTTTGCTTTACTCATAAACAGTCTTCAACTTTATAACTTTATAAACTTTTAGCTAACGTTTCAACGCCCGCCACCACTCCTCGTTTTCCTGATACCATTTTATCGTCTCGGCTAGACCTTGTTCAAAATTAATCTCCGGAGCCCAACCTAGTTCGCTATGAATTTTAGAAGCGTCCATAGCATAGCGAAAATCATGACCCGGCCGATCGGCTACGTACTCTATCATTTCTTCGCTGATATTCATTGATGCTAAAATTTTCTTTGTTAATTCAAAATTACTTAACTCATTATTGGCTCCCAGACAATAAGTCTCACCAATTTTCCCTTTTTTAATTATAACATCAACACCTCGGTTGTGGTCATCAACATAAATCCAATCGCGTACATTTTTACCTTCGGCATACATCGGCACTTTTTTCCCATCTAATAAATTTGTAACGAACAAAGGAATAATCTTCTCAGGATACTGATAAGGACCGTAATTATTAGTACAGTTAGAAATAGTGATCGGTAACTTATGCGTATGCCAATAAGCTCTAACTAAATGATCGGAAGCGGCTTTAGAAGCGCTGTAAGGACTCCTAGGATCATAGGGGGTTAGCTCGTTAAATTTCGGATCACTAGGACCAAGAGCGCCAAAAACTTCGTCAGTGGAAATGTGATGAAAACGAACTCCGCCGTTATTTTTGGCCGCTTCCAATAAATTTCTTGTTCCTTCAACATTAGTACGGATAAAATCCAAACTGTTAGCGATAGAGCGATCGACATGAGTCTCGGCGGCAAAATGGACAACCAAATCAACTTTTTTAACTAACTTATTAACCAAATCAACGTCGCAAATATCGCCTTTTACAAATTCATAATTAGAATTGTCGGCAACATCTTTTAAATTAGCCAAATTACCGGCATAAGTCAAAACATCCAGATTGGCAATTTTATCTTCTGGATATTTGTCCAACCAATAATGTATAAAATTGGAGCCGATAAAACCAGCTCCACCAGTTACCAATATTTTGCTCATATCTTATTTTTCAATTACTCCTTTTTTGGTTTGCGAAAAAGGAATGGCGATGTAAAAAGTCGTGCCTTTTTCTGGCTCGCTCTCAAACCAAATATCGCCTTGGTGGTTATCGATAATATTTTTTACAACAAACAAATCAAGTCCATTGCCTTCGGTAAAGAATTTAAGTGCATTTTCGGCGCGAAAAAACTTGGTAAATATTTTTTCTTGCACATCCTTAGGTATGCCAATACCCGTATCGCTGATAGTAATCATTAGCTTATCATCCTTTTTATCAAAACTAACCCTGACACTGCCCTTTTCTTTATTGTAAACCAAAGCATTTTCCAATAGAGCGTTAAAAACTAAACGAAACTTTCTCTGATCCAGTTCAATCAACGGCAGTCCTTCTGCTATGTTAAATAGCAAGCTTATTTTTTTACTATCAGCTTCATCAACGAATCTTTCTGAATTTTTTTCAACAAAATCTTTAACGTCAGTTTTGGCAAACTCATAGCTGAATTTTCCCTCCTCGGCCGAACTGACATTAAGCATGTCGTTAACTAGTTTTATTAATCTTTCAGTGTAATCATAACTTTGTTTAATCATAGTGCGCTGCTCCCTGTTAACCTCTCCGTAATCACCGCTGAGAAATAAAGACAATGCTCCTTTAATAGCAGACAATGGAGTGCGCAATTGATGGCCGGCGATAGTAATAAATTCGGATTTCATTTTATCTACATATTTTTCACGCGAAATGTCGTGAACAATTTTAGCCGTACCAATTAATTTTTGATCGTCATTTCTTACTTCAACGGTCGTTATTCTTATATAGTTGTCCTGCATCCCGGAAAAATTTAATTCATAAGTCTGACTTTTTGTCTGCAAAGCTTCTTTCAAAAAAGGCAGCTTTTTGAAATTTATCTCTCTTATTTTTTTCCCCAAAACATCTTCGGCTTTAAAGGAGAGAAGCTTTTCGGCTCGGATGTTAACCAAATCTATCACATTGCGGCTGTCAATGTAAATAAGACCATCAGACAAATCGGAAAGAATAGCCTTTTCCTTGTCTCTTTCGGCTGTAATTTCCGCTTCTTTTTTTCTTAAACTGTTCGCTATTATTCCTGAAAATATGCCAATAATATAAAAGCTGGTGACTACAGCAAATACATTAGTTGTAACTGCAGAAAAGTCTTTTGATAAAATTAATTCGTGAGGTAAATTGTATCTAGGCAAATAAGGAATTAAACCGAGGTACTGAGAACAAATTATTCCGCTATACATCAAGCTGGCAGTAGTAGAAAAAGCTATTACGCCAGGAATTGAATAGAAAAAAGCAGCAGCAATAATATCGTATATGTAATACAAAAAGGAAATGCTGGTCAGTCCTCCTGCTAAGAAAATAATAATGGAAAAGAAAATTTGGTCGATAATAAGCTGGCTAGCAGTCAATATTTTCATTACTTTTATCGACCTCTCGTTATACTTTCTGAAATAGTAAAAATATAAAAAATTTATAGACAGCGCGACTGTAGTCATAGCAACCATCTGCCAGGAGGAAAAATTTTCATTAGGACCTCCCGATAATTTAGAAATTACCCCGGTCAAACCGATCGATGTTATATATAACAAACGACCAATAATTAAAATTTTATTGGTTTCGTATAATTTTAATTTTATATTTTGGCTATTCATTATAATTTTATTTTTTTAGCGATTTCATCAGCCTCGCCCTCGCTATATTCTTTCTGCGGCCAAGGCATCAAACCATCACCTTCTTTTCTGGGAATAATATGAAAATGCAGATGCGGGACAACCTGGCCAGCAACGGAGTCGTTGTTAATGCAGATATTGTAGCCGGACGCGCCAACATTCTCTTTTATCTTTATTCCGATCTTTTTTACTACTGCAATTAAATCTTGCAAAATTTCAATATCAATTTCCTCCATGTTTTTAAAATGTTTTTTAGGTACAACCAAAACATGACCAGGACTTACCGGCGCAATATCTAAGAAGGCTAAAATATTATCATCTTCATAAATCTTATAGCTCGGTATTTCCCCTCTTACAATTTTGCAAAAAATACAATTATCCATGAATTTAAAGCTCTTTGGTTAATTTTCTTAAATAAAATTCCGCATCGCCGTCGCCATAGCCACTTTGCGGCCACCTTTCCAGACCGTCGCCTTCAGCTCTTGGCACGATGTGAAAATGAACATGGGGGACGTGCTGGTTAGCTGCGCTCTTATTGTCTAAATAAACGCTGTAACCCTTAACACCCAGGCCGTCTAACATGGCTTTGCCAATTTTTTTAACAACCGCGATCATGGCCATTAAATCTTTTTCTTCAATATTTTCAATGTCAGCAACGTGATGCTTGGGCGCGACAATAGTATGCCCCGGACTAAATGGCAAAATATCAAAAAAAGCTATAACCTTATCATCTTCATAAACTTTATAGCTCGGGACGTCTTCATTTATAATTTTACAAAAAATACAATCCATAAAAATAAAAATTAAAAATTTTTTATAATTAAATTATTTTATACGGCGACCGCAGATCATCTTCCCACCGAATCTCATCAATTTCTTCGCTTTTATTTTTACCACGGTATAATTTATCCGGTAAATTTATTGAAAAAGCGCCAGCCTGACTAATGCACTTATAGCCATGGACAACACCGGGTGGAACGATTACTAAGCAAGGATTGCTTTCACCGACAACTATCTTCATTTCCTCACCAACCCTTATAGAGCTTTTTCTCCTATCCCATAAATACAACTCAAAGTCACCGGGCCCAACAAATACAAAATAATCAGATTGATGCTTATGTTCATGCGGTCCTCTCGCTATTCCATTTTTAGTAAAGCTCAAATACGACATAACAGGCAAATATTCAACTTCGTCACTGCGAAAAAACTCTGCCAACCAACCCCTCTCGTCCTCGTTCTTTTTAATGCTTTTTATGATTACCCCCTCTATCATATTTTAGGCTAATATTAAATAAAATAAATAATTATACCTTTTTATATTTTTCGGTATTTAGCAATATAAATATAACATCAAGAAGCCAAAAAAGCAACACCCAGTTAATATTTATGTAGGCTAAAACAATGCCTGACCAAATTATTTCTAACAAAATAAAAATTAACAAAGCGCCGCTCAATATATAAAAAAATTCATTAAATATTTTTAACAACATACTAAAATTTTATTATTTTTTTAATTTTTTCCAGCAAAGTCGTCCCCTGCAATTCAATTTTTATTCGGCTAATTTCGATATTGCCCTTTAATTCGTCGGCAGATTTCAAGCCGGGAACCGAAATCATAAAATTGTATTTATTAAACTCGCGATAAGCGTTTTGCAAATCTATAACCGCGCTGTTTATTTTCCACTCGCTACTTTGCTGTGGATTTTGATAACCGGCCAAAATATAATTTATACCCTGACCGTTGACGCTTGTCTTGGTATTTATTTTTTTAAAATCGGGACTAATTATTTCATCATCCGCAAAGCTGAACACGCCATCGCCTGACAACATTACATCATCTTTGGCTAAATGAATTTTTTTAGTCGTATTGCCATTCGATACTAGATCAAATTGTTTATATGTTTCATTTAATTCCAACTTTTGTTCATCAACATAAATTGTCTGTAATTTGGCTGGATTTATAGTTTGGGCGCTTATTTGATTGCTGTCAGTAAACAAAATTATATTTTTTTTATTTTCATCAGCTAGTCTAACACTATTTATAAAAGCTAGCCTGCTTTGTGTTGTTTTTATTTCCCTGGATATTATGTCGTCATTAGTTTTAACTTCTACTTTATACACTCCCTCTGGTAGATTATCGACTGTAAAATTTAAACTTCTTTCAGCGCTGATTTTATTTTCCTCGCCTACAACACCATCATCATCTAAATGTTTAGTGGCTATCAATTTATTTTGATAATACAAATTAACATCAATCGGATCGCTGTCTTTATTGACGTTAAGATCAATAAAGGTAAAGTTAAAATTTAATTTTTCATCTTTAAGGTAGGTATAAAATTGGTACGGACCTCTTAAGGCGTAGTCTATTTTTGTATCTTTTTTGTTCGGCTTATAACCTGGTGGTAAGTATTCTTTCTGTAAATCGTAATTATATAAGGCGAATTCTTCGCGCGCAGGCAAGTCGTTTAAAAATTCCTCAATATCGTTATATTTTTTTTGTTTTTGCAATAGCATTGTCCCATCATTTTTAAAAACATCCCAAACCATAGATAACTGATCAATGATTTTATTTTCAATCGGCTTAGTTTCATAGCGCCAAAGTGTTCTGTCGACCAAAACTCCAACCTCAATAATTGGCAGGCTACTATTATTTTTATATTCAATTGTCACCCTGGCGCTATTAAATCGACGAGGCGTGCGCAACGAAAAATAAACCGGGTCGCCAATTATTTTTTGCGTACCGCTATTTACTTCCTCAACTCTTTCAGCTGGCGTTAATTTTTGAATAAAAAAATTATCGTTATTAAAATTTTGGCTATAAACAATTTTACCGCTCGGTACTACAGCCATATAAAAAAGCCAAAGTACAATTAATGCTAAAATTGCCCACAAAAAAATCCTTAATCTTAAAACGGTAAACTTCATATCACTATTTTAACTAATTTTCAACAAAAAAACAATAATAAAAACAAAACTCCCGCCCTTTAATTTCTAAGGGCGGAGCTTTAAAAAAAATACATTTCAAAAATTATTCTTTTTTTACTATCTTGTCTTTAATTTCTATAAAAAATTCTTCTTTATTAATCTCTCTCGTGTCTTTACTGCCTCGATCGCGGACTACTAATTTATCCGAACTAGCTTCTTTATCGCCGATGACTAACATATACGGTACTTTTTCAGCAACAGCTTTTCTGATCTTATTGCCGACAGTCTCATCGCTAATATCAAGTTCGACTCTTATATTCTCTTTTTTAAATTCGTCTGCTAATTTTTGGACAAAATCATTGTGCTTTTCACTGACAGCTATTAATTTAACCTGTACTGGTGACAGCCAGACTGGAAATGCGCCGGCAAAATGCTCAATCAACAAGGCCAAAAATCTTTCATAAGAACCTAATATTGCTCTGTGTACCATCACCGGACTTTTCTCAACCCCGTCTTTGTCAGTATAATGCAGGTTAAATTTCTTCGGGGTGGCAAAGTCTACTTGAACTGTTGGTATTTGAATTTCTTTACCAATCGCATCTCTAAACATAAAATCAAGCTTAGGTCCATACAAAGCCGCTTCGCCTTCGCAGCGTTTTGCTTTTAGTCCCATCTCATCCGACACTTCTTGTAACATTTTTTCGCACAAATCCCAATCTGCTGACTCGCCAATATATTTTTCGGGATGGTCATAATCGCGAACGGAAAGTGAAACCCAATGATTGCCCCATAAGCCTAAAGCTGAATAAAAATCTTTAATTATATTTACCATGCCGATTATTTCGTCTTTAACCTGATCTGGCCGGCAAAAAGTGTGTCCATCCTCAACAGTAATGGCATAAACTCTGCTCAATCCTCCAACTTCTCCGGATTTTTCGGCGCGATATTGTCTTTCTGATTCCATATATCTAATTGGCAAATCACGGTAAGAACGAATTTTTGAAGCGTAAATTTGAGTCTGGTGAGGACACTGCACCGGTTTCATAACAAATTTGTGACCCTTATCAGAATATACATGAAACAATTCATCGCCAAATTTTTTAGCGTGACCAGATGTCTCGTATAAATCAATTTTCGCAAAATGCGGAGTCATTACTTTCTCAAAACCGTAATTTCGACAAACTTGCTCGATATGTTTTTTTAGCTCGTCAATAATAGCCATGCCTTTGGGCGTATACAAGGGCAGTCCCGGACCGACCAACTCTGAAAAGCAAAATAAATCCAACTCTTTTCCTAGTTTTCTATGGTCTCTCTTTTCAGCCTCTTCTAACATCTGAAGATAATCTTCTAGCTCTTTTTTGGTCGCAAACGCTACACCATAAATACGGGTTAACATTTTATTCTTTTCATCTCCTCGCCAATAAGCCCCGGCAATTTTTGTCAACTTAAATGAACCAACCGGCAATTCGCCGCTTAAAGCAACGTGAGGACCACGACACAAATCTTCAAAATCGCCCAATTTGTAATAACTAACGTTTTTCTCGCCTTCTTTGACCAAATCTAAAATTAGCTCTTCTTTATAAACCTGCCCACTCTTTTTTTCTTTAGCCAGAGCTTCGTCAATTTTTATCTCCGATCTTTCAAACTTCAAATCAGCTTTGATAATTTTTTCCATTTCTTTCTCGATTTTTACCAAATCGTCTTCACCAATTTTTTTATCGCCGAAGTCGAAATCATAATAAAAGCCATTGTCAATCGCTGGTCCGATGGCAAACTTAACATCAGGCCATAATTTTAAAACTGCTGCTGCCATCACGTGTGAAAATGAATGGCGCATCATTTCTAAATCGATTGTATTTTTTTTAGTCATATTTTTTGTTTATATATTTATTAATAAAATAAGCCTCGTCTCAATTCCGAAAAATATTCGGAACTGGGACGAGGCTTTTATTCCTCGCGGTTCCACCCAGCTTCCCCGTCAAACGGGACTCTTAATTTCATCCTTCAGCTTAGGCAAGTTTGCGTCACTTTTGACCTGTGGTTGGTAGCCACAGCAATCACCTCAAGATAATTATATACTATATAATTTTTTATCTTTTGTCAAAATAGGATTATTTTTTTATTTCTACCTGAATCTTGCTCGGTTCAATAAATTGCGGCACCTTCCAGAGCCAAGACGGAGTAAATTTCACTTCATAACCGGCTAAATCGGGAATACTAGACAAATAGGCATCCAGTTGATCCTTGTTCAGTCCTAAAATTTTAGTCACATCAACTACGCTAGAGCCATCTTTTAAAGTTACTTTACCTTCAAAAGTAGCGTTAATAGTTGCTAAGCCTTTGTCAACGTTACTACTGTTAATGCTATAAACTATTCCACCATCATTAAAACTTACCAATTCTTTGTTGTCGGCTAAAGATAATATAAATTTACCTCTAGCTAAAGATTTAATTTTTTCTTCATCAAAAGCCAAGATAAACACGTCAGCCGACATCTTTACTGTAAACTCATCTGCCTTATCACCAACTTTGGCTTCAATTTGATTGGAAATGGAAGGTTCGTCAAGGCTGTAAATTACCTTCTCATACTCTTTGTAGTCATTATCGACTGTCTCTTTTGCTTTTTCTAAAATTGCCTGTTTGGCATTATTTTTTCCATTTTCTATATCTTCGCTTACGATATATTTTTCTACTTTTTGTTGATAAACAATGGCTTGATCTGTTTGGGCGTAAATTTTTTCCTGCAGACCAGCCCAAAGTCCAGGGATGGTAAACTTAGTCGGACCGATAGCCATTTCTTCGCTCGGCTGGTCAGCGTAAATAGCAACCTTTACCGAGCCGCCAGCTGGAACATTGACAGTTTCCTTTATTCTGAACAACTTACCGTCAGGCGTAAGTAAACGAGTAGTAGCGACTAGCGGCTGATTCTTCTCGTAATTATTGACAATAGCAGCCTCTCCGACTGCTTCTTTGCCAACTATATTTTCACCCGTAGCCTGATAATTTTTGTCCAATTTTATATTTATTTTTTTAACTAAGCCGACTATTGTGCTGTTGCTGCTGGCGCTATTGTCAACCTCTTTGTCCGCGATATCAAAAATCATATTATTGCTAATATTTTCTTGATTTGGTATTAAAGTAATCTTTATGCGAACAAAAACAAAATACCCGATAGCAATAAATAAAATGATTGTGGCCGCGATAAAAAGCAAGGCTATATTGCGATACAACTTCAAAGAATGCTTCTGCTTGATCAACCGGCTGGAATCGCCTTTTGTTTCGTTGACTATCGTCTTCATTGTCTTGGGAATATACTCTTCTTTTTTGACTGGCTGATCTAATACAGCTGGTCGGGCGTCAAAATATTTCTTATCTTCTTTGCCTGCAGTAACTTTAACATTAGCAACAGAATCCGTTTCTTTTTTATCTACCAGACTGTCAGTCTCTTTATCAAGTTCTTTTTTCAATTCTTCGCGAGCGGCGTTAAAATATAAAGGTTTGCCCAGATCTATCTCTCCTTCATCACCCGGCGGCAAAGCCATGGGCTGACTGGCAATAGGTTTATTTAAAACCGAGGTTACGACAATTGGATTTATGGTTTTAACTGTTGTTTTTTTTATTGAAGATTTAACCGCCTTCTTCCCAACTACTGTTTTCTTTTTAGCTTTATTTCTAACCACCGTTTTTTTTTGGCTCCGCTTCTTACTATCTTCAAGCCGATCATTGTTATCGTTATTAGCAACTATATTGTTTTCCTCCATATGAATATAAAATAATATTTAAAATAAAAATAATCTTTTGTTTTCTAGTATAACAAAATTTGCAATATTTGTCTAATTATGGGAGACTTACTTTTTATCTATTTTTTCAATACCAAAAGCTTCTCCAAATCTATTTAGCAATTCCGTAATTAAAATAGAGCTAGCTTTTATTTTATAATCGGTTTTTAAAACTTTCTTTTCTCCGTTTAAATCAATCTCGAAAAATACAAAATCATAACCAGGGTATTTACTAAAAAGTTCTTTTAATTTCTGCAATCCGGCTTCAGTCAAATTCTTTTTAAAAACTACTTTTAAGTCAAAACTTTTTTCTGCTTCAATATTATTGTTTCTGCTTATGCCTAAAAAACCGCTATTTAAATTATTGGCTGTCTGTTCTATGTTCTTTAGATCTAAGCTAATAGCATTGTTGGCCAATAATTTTAATTCTTGGTCCTTGTCAGACATTCTGCCTTGGATTAATACCGCCTTGCCTTCTAGCCATACTTTTTCCGTATCTTTTAAAAGATTGGGGAAAACCAAAACTTCAATATTAGCAAATTCATCTTCGACCTTAGCAAAAATCATCGATTTGTTGGTTCGAGTAATAATTTTTTGTAATTTGGTAATAACGCCAGCTATATTTACTTGCTCTTCGCTCCTAAGACTACCCAGATCTCTAATTGGGGTAACAAAAGAAGAAACGTATCTTTTATAATCAGCAAAAGGATGCTCGGTAATATAAAGACCTAACAGCTCTTTTTCCCAAGCCAATTTTTCTTGTCTATCTGCCGGCGGATAATCATTTAATTTAACTTCATGGCTAATGTTAACAGTTGGGTTGCCGGCAAACAAACTGGCCTGTCCGTTGCTTTTATTTTTTGTTGCCTCCTTGTTGAAAGTCAAAATATTTTCTAGATTACCTAAGAACATTCCTCTTTCTCCAAACTCGTCTAAAGCTCCACTCTTAATTAAACTTTCAAGAGATTTTTTGTTTAAATCTTTGTCAGTAATCCTTTCGAGGATGTCGGTAATACCTTTATAAGGACCGTTTTTTTTTCTTTCTTTAATAATCACCTCTGAAATATGCTCGCCAATATTTTTAATGGCGCTTAGACCAAAACGGATAGTATTTACTTCCTCGCCTTCTTGGGCGGTTGTATTTTTAGCGGTGCCGGAGGTAACAACCGTAAAAGTTTCAAAAGATTGGTTGATGTCTGGGCTCGCAACTTTTAAGCCCATGCGCTGACTTTCTTCAATTTCAATAGCAATGCGGTCAATGTCGTGTTGATCGGCGGTTAGTAAAGCGGCCATAAATTCAGCTGGCCAATGCGCTTTTAAATAAGCTGTCTGATAGCCTATCATAGCATAACAAGCGGCATGTGAGCGGTTAAAACCATACC
>JAKJDO010000003.1 GCA_022705905.1 Patescibacteria group bacterium | reverse complement strand
GCCGCTGGGGCGGGTTTCTGCCAGTCAGGGCAGAAAGTTTTGCTCAAAATGGGTTCGCACTTCGTTCAGTAATTGCGACTATCCTTCGCCAAAGCTTCGGATAGCAAGCGCAGCTATTATAGCGGGCTTGCTCGCTGAAGCTTTTGCGAAAGCAAAAGCGTAAGCGGGTATAGTATAGTGGCTTTTTATGCTAGCCTTCCAAGCTGGAGAGACGGGTTCGATTCCCGTTACCCGCTCCATAAGAAAATGAGAGAAAGTTGAATTGATGCTCAGTCCAATTTTCTCAAAGCTGCTATTTTCTTAATAAAAAATTTAAACAATCAATTTCAGATTTCAGTTTTAAAAATTGAAAATTTGAAAATTGAAAATTATTTAAGATATGTTAACAATTAGATTGTCACGCATTGGCAAAAAGAAAAATCCATTGTACCGCCTAATAATTTCGGAAAAGGCTCGCGATCCTTATGGCCGAGCCTTAGAAATTTTAGGCTCCTACAATCCCTTTACTAAAGCGTTAGTTGCTAAAAACGAACGAATTAATTATTGGATTAGCAAGGGCGCCAGCATGTCTGCTACTGTTAATAACCTTTTAATTGATAAAGGCGTTATTAAGGGCAATAAAGTAACGGCCGCCAAAAGAGGCCTGCCAAAAGCAGAAAAAGGCAAAAAATAAAGAAAAAATCGTAATCTTGACAAAAATTATAATTGTGTTATAATTTATAATACCCTGAAAAATGGGTTTAATTAATTAAATCGAGCTCTTTCAAATCTGATAAGTAACACTTTCGATTTGAGAGAAATAAAATTATGGCTGATACCAGAGATCAGGAATTCCTTGAGTACGTAGTAAAAGCTATCGTAGCTCATCCGGAAAACGTGTCAACAGATAGAACTGTCGACGAAAGAGGCGTCCTTTTAACCTTAAACATCAACCCACAAGACATGGGTTATGTCATTGGCAGAAAAGGTCAAACCGCCCAAGCGATCCGAACTTTATTAAAGATCGTTGGCGCTAAAAATAACGCTCGCGTTAATTTGAAGATTAACGAGCCAGAAGGAGCTCGCGGTTCAAGAGGCGGCTCAAGAAATGCCGACATCGACACTTCAAGTGTTGATGATTTAAGAATCTAAATCAAAACCAAGTAACATAAAATCAAAAAACCACAGCTTCCCGTTCGTGGTTTTTTGTTTAAATTCACGCAACATAGAACGCGCAATACGTAACAAAAATAGCGAAAAATATTTTATCAAATTTGTTATGTGCTCCATGTTATGTGTTATGTGCCAAAAATATGCGATTCAACATAATTACAATCTTCCCAGAAATTTTTAATTCATACTTCAATGAAAGCATAATTAAACGTGCGCAAAAAAATAATTTAATAAAAATCAATATCCATAATCTACGCGATTGGACTAAAGATAAACACAAAACCGTTGACGACGCTCCTTATGGCGGCGGCGCAGGCATGGTAATGAAGGTTGATATTTTGTACAAAGCCCTAAAAACAATTGTCAAAAATAAAAAGAAAACAAAAATAATTTTGTTTTCAGCTAAAGGTAAAAAGTGGAATCAACAATTAGCGAAGAAGTATTCTAAGTTTGATAGCATCATAATGGTCTGCGGACGCTACGAAGGTGTTGATGAGCGCATTCTTAATTTTATTGACGATGAAATTTCTATCGGTGACTATGTATTAACTGGCGGTGAAATTCCGGCAATGACGGTTGTCGATTCAATAACTCGCCTACTGCCTGGGGTTTTGGGCAATGCTACCAGCTCAAAAGACGAATCGCATTCAATATCTGGCCAACTAGAATATCCTCAATATACTCGCCCGAAAATTTTTACGGTTGGCAAAAAAAAATACCGTGTACCCAAAATTCTTTTATCAGGCGATCACGGTAAGATTGCGCAATGGCGAAATAAGAAGATAAAAAAACAAAATAATTATTTGCCACCAAACACTTGTGCCGTAAAAACTAACAATTCTACATCTTTGTCTTTATAACAATCAGCGGGTAAGCCCGCTTTTTGTGTGCATAATTGGCTTAAAAATTCTTCTTTGCTCCAACCAGTCTCAGCTGCTACTTGCGGCAAGAATACACCACTGTATCGGCCGCTTTTTACTATCACGCCGTGCTTGCCTAATTCTATTTTTTGCCAATCATCAATCCGCTCTGGCGCTGATAAAACGCTTATCTCATAATCTAGCTTGTCTAGTTCCTCTTCGTTCACTGGCAGAAAACGATTGTCTTCACTCGCAGCTGCTACCGCCATTTCAAGCACTACCTGCCAAAGAGGTTCATCTGAAGGAATAATTTGTCCGATGCAACCACGCAATTTGCCTTCTCGATGAAGTGTCACAAAAGCTCCTTCTCTTTTATTTAAACGTTCGTCGGTAATATTAAATTCAGGAATTTTATCAGTCTTGACGAACGACTCTACTGTTTGCTTCGCGATGTTTAATAACGCTTGCTTTTGCGATTTGTTAAGTACATTATCATCTATAGCGTTGCCTGCAAAAGCTACTGCGCCGTAACCGACAACACTGCCTCGACCACCGATATGAGTATCGCCCGAATTAGCATATTTTAATACTTCAATGCCTTTCCACTTTTTTAAATTATAAATTTCTAAAACCGTTCTAACGCCATCAACTCCGCACATTGTCGTTTCTTCGCCAAAAATATTTTGGCTCATTACTTTATCAATATACTCATTTAACTTTTTAACATCACCTAATTTTATTACATTTAAACTATCTTGATCGATTTTATTAGCATCTTCGTAACTAGGATAATGCGACATATCGGTTGAAGCAACGATAATATCGTTATCTCCTAAATTATCAACCAACGCTTTGGCCAAGACTTTATAGTCTTCGTCATTGATATTACCAAAATAAATCGGTAAAATTTTAAAACTAGACTGCAATACAGTCTGCAAAAATGGAATCTGCACTTCGATGGTCTGATCGTTTGTTGCAAATGGTTGCGCGTTATATTGAATAACCTTATCACCATCGATCAATTTTTGAGCTAGGTTTTTATCAACTTCAACCGTACCAAGCGGTGTGCGCCAAGCATCATGGTTATCAACTGCTACTCCATTAAAATAAGTTGAATGAGAATTACATATTATAACAACTGTACCAACTTTTTTACCTATCAATTGTTTATAGGCATAAGCTGCTACGTGACCACTAAAATCATAACCGGCGTGCGGCACTATAATCGCTTTTACCTCGCCAGCTATTTTTTTCTCAGGCGCTAAATCTAAATGTTTTTTTATTTTTTTCTGCAGTTCGCCAGCATCAGCCGGATAAAATTGACCGGCGGTTTTTGGTTCGCGAATATTATCCAACATATTTTTATTATCTAATTTGTTTTGGCAACCTGATAAAATTATTGCTGCCACAATCAACAAAAGAATACATCTTTTCATATCTTTACACTAGCTCCAGCAGATTTAAATCAATTTTAGCCGTAGTCGTATCCCAAACAGCAAAACTGGCTTTTTGAAATACCGCCCCTAAAGTCCCGGGGTTAATAACTGTTGTCCCATTTTTTTCTTCTATCCATGGCTTATGAGTATGACCATAAAAAATTAAACTGTATTTATCTTTTTTAAGTAATTCTTGTATAAAAGTCGGCTCGTGACAAATGCCGATTTTTTTACCTTCTATTTCAGCCATACCAAAACGGCCATAATATTTGACGTTCTTATAATTACAAACTTTCACTTCATCATAAATATCCATGTTGCCACGAATTAAATAAATATTATTTTTAAATTCTTCCGCTAAGTATTCTAAAGTCTCCGCGTTAGTGACGTCTCCGGCGCAAATCATTTCTTCAACACCATTGTCGCGGCACCATTTTATCAATTTCTCTAAATTAACAATATTGTCGTGAATATCGGCAATGATGACAATTCTCATATATCAAAATAAATAGTTTTTTATTTCAAGATGAAACAAAATAACTCGTAAAAAATACCAACAACAAACATTGCAACCAGTGCATACAAAATAACAGCTGGTATTTTATGTTTAAAAATAGTATTGGCGCTGATATCACTGTTGTTTTTCATGATAATGTAAACTAAAACAATGGAGCTGATGCCGCCGGCAACAGCTCCAGCAAAGCTGACAACTTTAATAAAATTATTAATGCCGGCTATGTATAAAAGATAAGGGACGAATACGGCAAAAAACCAAGCTAAATTTTTGTTGATTTTGTAATCCCAATTGTAAATTTTTCTTAAAGCTTGGGCTGAACCGATGAATGAAGTAAAAATACATAAAGAACCAAAAAGCAAAGCCAAGGAAATTACGCCGTCATGTAAAACTGTTTTCATTCCGCTTAAAGCATCTTCGGTAACATTTCTGCCGGTAACGCCAACAATCACTAAGGCAAAAACTGCTGTTACGATGGCTGAGACAAGCACTCCTGTTTTAATGGCTTTTCTAACTGCCATTTTATCACGATTTAAAACCTCGACCACAAACGGAATAACGGCTATACCATCCAAGGCAAAAAGCATGGCGCCATAAGGAATTAAAAAATATTTCCAGTCTAAAACAGTAAAATTGTTAAAATATATAAAATCGGCGCTACGCCAGCCAATAACGCTTACCACCAAAATCAACAAAAAAGTCATTATCAGTTCCACGCGCGCCAAAAAATGGACTCCAAAAAAAACAATAACGGCCTCAATACAAAAAACAATAGTGGAATAAATAAATTCACTGCCGCCGAATATCGGCGAAAGTAGCTGATTTAAAAAGATTCCGGAAACAATGATATAGGCTAATAAAGCGCAATTAAGCCCAACTAAGCTCGACAAAAAAACTAAATTCTTGCCGGTCGGACCAACGTATTTTTCGGCATAACCAGGCAATTGATGATAGGTCGGCGTGGCCACCACTAAATTAGCGTAAACTAATTGAATAAAATACTGGACTACGCCGATAAAAACAACTAAAAACAACAGCGACAAAACGCCGGATTGGGCAACTAAAAACGGCAGGCTAAAAATACCAACGCCCACTATTTGCCCGATTAAGATTGCTACTGCCTGGTAATAATTTTTTGACTTATTCAACAAGCTCATAATTTTATTTCTAAAGTTCCGTCTACTAAAATATCATTATTTTGTTTTAAGCCAGACCAACCTAAAAATTTTTTAAAAAATTGCGCTTTTTCCTCTTTTTCCATAAATTCTATTTGCGTCAGCCTCGATTTGAAAGGCAGCAGTGAAAAACTTAACACACCATCAGCCATTACCATTCTGACACCAAGACCTTCTTGTGTGTCAGCAGAAAAATATTGGTCGAAAACAAAATTGCCTAACGAATAAAAAATCGGTCTGCCTTGATAAATTTCCATTCCCTGGACTACATGCGGATGATGACCGATAATTACATCAGCGCCAGCGTCAATAATTTTCTGCGCTAAATCTTGCTGAACTTTATTAAAACTATGGTCGTATTCGACGCCCCAATGCATATTGACGATTACCAAATCAGTGCTACTAGCTAAATTAATAATTCTAGCGAGCAGCCTTTCTTCGTCCAACGTTCCGTAAACCATACTAAATCCAGCCCAACCAATTTTTTTTCCATCTATTTCTTTAACTTTCACGCTGCATTCTCCTACTTGCTGATCAGCGCAGCCAAAATAAAAAATACCTAACTTTTCAAGATTTTCGTCTGTTTCCATTATACCATTTTCACCTTGGTCAGCCAAATGATTGTTAGCGATATTAAAAGCGTCAAAACCATAATCTGCCAATTGTTTTATCCTGTCTGGCGCGAAAGCAAAATCATAAGACATCTCTGGTCGATAATGTTGGCCGTCATCAGTCACCGCTCCTTCTAAATTCGCCATGATCAAATCACTGTCTGAAATGTCTTGCCAAACACTACTGCTCGCCACTTTTTCAAATAAATAATCCATTCCGTATTTATCAATTTTAGTTTTTACATTGCGATCAATCATTAAATCCCCAAAAAAAGCCATTCTTATTTTTTTGTCCCTACTGTTTACTAGCGTGCCTGGAAAATTTTTATTATGATCTGTAACTAAACCATTATTACTGTCTCTAGCATACTGGACCACAACCGCAGGACTAAAAGACAAAATAAAAAATAAAACAAAACCAACAAAAGCGGCTGCGCCTAATACAACGAACATTAAGCCAAATTTTTTATCTTTTTTATTCTTTTCCATTTTTTAGACCTCATTAACTTAATCGAAAAGATAATTTTTGATTCCTGCTTTCGCGGGAATGACAATGAAATAAGAAAAAAAGCCACACTTTGACAGCATGGCTAGATATTCTTATCTAAAAAACAAAATTATTTCCTAATTTTAATTTCATAGTCAACCTGTTCGATCTTTCTTAAATTACCTTTAGCCTGATCGTATTTTGTGCGCAAATAGCCGGTCATATCGAACTGTACTAATTCGCCCATAATATCGTTAATAATCCCTTTTATTCTCGGCACTTCCGCCAATTTTCCGGCCGCTGCCTGATTGATTGCTAAGCGCACGAGTTCGCCGGTCAAATCGCAAATTCCACCTAAATAACTTTCATGATTTAAATTTACTCCTGGGATTTTATCGACTTTTTTGCCAGTCAGAACAAAATAAAACATTTTCGCTTCAACGTATTCTTCGACCGCCGCTTTGTATGACCCTTCTTCATAAATCCGTTTAACGCCGAACTGCTTTTCTAGTTTTTTTAGGATCTGCTCAATATTGGCGAAACTGTCTTTGGCTATAGCCACTTCGCTACGATGTAGGGAAAAAATAATGCGTTTGGAATCGTGCAAAATAACATTGGACAAACTAATAATCTGGCGGCGCTCGCCTTCGGTCTTAGCATACTCGCTTTTCAACTTTTGGATAAACTTTTTATTAATCATAAATAAAAAATTACGATTTACGAATTGAGATTTAAAAAAAATAATTCACATCGTTTGTTTTTGGATCTTAAATCTAAATCCTTAAATCTGATTTTTACAAAATAATTATCTTAATAGTCTTAATAATTTCAAAGGCTTTAAAAATCAAATGTCCTACTTCTCTTCAGCAACTCTAAACACTTCTTCAACACTAGTAATGCCGTCAATGGCTTTGAGCAGCCCATCTTGCGCCATAGTCACCATACCGTTTTTAGCCGCCACGGCGCGCATATCGTATTCACTAACCTGGCCGGATAAAATTAATTTTTCAATTTCTTCGTTAATAGACATAATTTCATAAATACCGATTCTCCCCTTATAGCCGATGCCCTGGCAAGTTTCACAACCGGCGCCGATATAAAATTTTTGTTTATCAAGATTTAATTTTTCAGCCTCTTCTTTGGGTAAACTGCTTAAAATCTCCTTCACCCTTCCTAAAATATTCGGCTCTAATTTTATCTCCTTTTTACAAGTTTCACATATCTTTCTGACTAAACGCTGGCCAATCATAACGTTTAAAGCTGGGGCTAATAAAAATGGCTTGGTGCCCATTGATAAAAAACGCGGCACAGTGCCAGCGGCGTCATTAGTGTGAATAGTAGATAAAACCAAATGACCGGTAAGCGCCGCTTGAATGGCGATCTCGGCAGTTTCCAAATCGCGAATTTCACCGACCATAATCACGTCCGGGTCTTGGCGCACGATCGAGCGCAATCCCTGCGCAAAAGTATAGTTGTCATTAGTCTGCGACTGGTTAACGCCTTTCAGCTGATACTCAATCGGATCTTCAATGGTAATAATTTTTGTCTCCGGATTATTTAACTTTTTAAGAACAGCGTATAAAGTCGTAGTTTTGCCGCTGCCTGTCGGACCAGTAGTAATAATCATGCCGTTCGGTCTTTCAACCTCGCGCCTAAGCTGAGCAAAAGCGCGGTCGCGAATGCCTAGCTCTTCAAAGCCCAAGCCCACAGCGCTGGCTCGCAATAAACGCAGTACCACGCTCTCGCCAAAATTAGTCGGTAAAAAAGAGGCGCGAATATCTATGCGGTCATCAGTCATTAAAATAGAAAAACGGCCGTCTTGTGGTTTTTCCGTGACGTTCAATTTTACTTTAGCTACTATTTTAAAACGAGAAATAATTTTTTTCCACAATTCTTTATCCATCAAGGCCGCATCGTGCAAAACACCGTCAATGCGATACCTAACCTTGATAGCGTCTTCTTCAGCTTCAATGTGGACATCAGACGCGTTTGATTTAACAGCCGCCGCCATAATCATGGTCACAATGTCAGTCACTTGCGCTTTGTTGATTTCTGCCTGCAAATCCTTAAAAGACGAAAATTTTTCGCTAAATTTATCTAGGTCTTTAGCTGTCACTTCCACACCGCGCACAATATGACGAATTTTTGGTATAGCCTTGTATAATTTAATCGCGTAGTCAAAACTGTGCTGCGATATCAAATAAATTTTAACTTCAGCATAATATTTAGCGGCTAAATTTTCAGCAATTTTAACTACTCGTTCATTAGTCGGATCAAGTGCGGCAATCCTGATTTTTTCACCATCATAAAAAAAACAAAGGGAGTTTGTCTCTCTAGCTTCTTCTTCTTTAATTAATACTAAAGCCTCAGGACTGATAGAAAAACCAAAAAGGTTAATATAAGGCACTCCTAAAGCGTTGGCATCAGCTTCAGTAGCGCGCTCTAGTTCTTTTAATTTCAGCTCTTTTTGCTTCTTATGAAAAATACTTTGCGCGCTGTCCTCACCTGTGTCTTCTCCTCGTGAGTCACTAATTAAATCTTCAATTGATTGTAGACTATCTTCCATATCATAGGAGAGACGCATAGCCATGCGTCTCTGTTTAAGCTAATTATAAAAACTAGCGCTAATAGACAAGTTACTTTCTTTCAAATATTCTAACAATTTTACTAACTCCACCCTTGTTGATTAGCTCGATAAATAAGCCGGTCCAAGCGGATATTTGAAAAGTGGCCAAAATAGAACCAGCCAAAACAACAGTCAAGGTCGCTAAAGTGATAGCGCCTAAAATAATTATCCAGGCGCTAAAACTGCCCAAAAGCTGGGAAAACAAAGCGATCAAAAATATAATCGGAATGGCGAGCATGGCCAGAAAAATAATAACGACTAGAGTGGCAAAAAAGCTGATACCGAATAAAATAAAAGCCATTTCTACGCTAATCAACCAATTAGCTAAAAATAATTCCCAGCCCTTGCGAAAAGAATCAACTATTTTTTCACCCTTAATAACAACGTAACCAATAGCATACTTAACAACAAAAGATGCGATAATTGATATTGGGATAAAAACTAAATAGGCAATAATAAAAAATAAGCTTTGACCGATCGACGGACGATAAAGCCAAAAAACAATGGGCAGGGCTAAAATCAAAAAGGCTAAATAAACAATGGCCTTTTGGATGACGTTTAAGCCTAGAACCGGCCAAAATTTTTTCATACCTTGCTCTAAGCCGTTATTATAGCTATGGCTTTTATTCGCTAATAACCGCGAATAATTAAAAACTAAAGCTCCTTGCGACACTACCGAAAACCAAAGCAAAAAGCATGACAGCAAAAAACCAATAGCTAAAATCGTTAACACTATCAATAACGAAAAAGAATCAGCCAACATCAAATTGCCAAAGTTAGTTAAGCCCTGAGCGCTAAAAAATCCGGTCGCCCAATACTCTCTTATTCCCGGAAACAACCCCTTAGTAGCAACATCGTTAAAATTCTGAAACAGCAAGTCCAATTCGCCGGTTGAACCAATTAAAACGGCAAACAAGCCAAAAAACCATAAATATTTATTAGCCCAAGTATTTTTCCAAGCTTGGACTAAAAGTCTTCGATATAAACTCATATTTTCTTCTCCTTTTTAAGCCCGTATATTACGGGGATAAATTATAAACAAGTATTTTAATGTCTATATTATAACACAAATTAAAAAATGAACAAAATCTATACGCGACCTACTCCTGACGCTCCCATTTCTTAAGGGGGGGGGCGGTGTCTATCTCCCTCCCTTTGCGAAAGGGAGGGATGGGGTGGGTTTAATAAACTAAGAACACCCAACCAGGGTGCTCTTTTATTTCTTACATTTTTTTATTTTCTCATACCGCGACAGTTTCTTTATCAGATATTCTTCCTGCAAAGCTTTAGCTTTATCCTTTACTTTTTTAACATAAACTAATTCTACCGGTCGCCGGCCGCGTGTATATTTCGCCCCCAACTTAGAAAAATTGTGTTCTTCCACTCTTCTTTGTAAATTATTAGTAACGCCGGTATATAAACTTTTATCTGCGCATTCTAATATATAAACATACCACATATGAGATTTGACATCCTGAGCGCCTGCCTGCGCAGGCATGTAGCGAAGGATCGCTGGCCGTTTTTTAAAACCCGAGATTCTTCGTCGCCATACTCCTCAAAATGACACTATTTATCCGTTTTTCTGATCATGCCTCCGCCAATCGTCACAAACACCAAACCCATCACAGTTAAAGCAGGATGTCTAAAATCTAGACCAAAAATATAGCTAGTTGCATTAATTGCGAGCATCACAAAACCCACAACCGCCATTACATAACCCGATACTTTTTGTTTATTCATATTTTTAAAACCCACCCCGACCCTCCATTACAAAAATGGAAGACAGACCCTCCTCCCCTTTACGAAAGGGGAGGTTGGGAGGGGTTACTCCCCAAACTTATATTTTTTCTCAATTGGTTCAATTATTTTCCAAGTACATTCTAAACCAGCCGGAAATATAACGAAGTCGCCTGCGCCAAAACTAACCGTTTCGCCCTCTTTTGTCGTCACCTCTGCCTTACCTTTCAAAATCAAACAAGTTTCTGGCTCGTTATAACTCCACGGAAACTCCGACACTTCCTTCGTCCAAGTCGGCCACGTCTCTGCCATTTTTATTTCCTCTTCACTTGGTTTTCTTATCTCGATAGTCATATTTTAAATATAAAATTATTTTACATTCCCTCTTCCCAGCTATAAAAAGCGCAGCCTACAACAAGAATAGCTGGAAAAATAAAATCTGCCCAGCCAATCCCATCAACCAAAAACTCCGTATAAAAATGCATCACCAGGTAAGATATAAATAGAAAAAGCACAATAAACCACTTTAATTTTAAATTTATTTCTGGGATAATATGATATTCTTTTTCCCAATCAATCATAGGCTTTATTTTAATAATTAATTTTATCTATCTGTTTTATCTAACAAGCTCAATTATTTAAATAGTAGCCATTGCTTTATTTTCCAGACTTAGTTCGATTGCATTGCTTGCATAGCATCTGACAATTTTCTGCAATTGTCTTTCCGCCTTCGTGCCAAGGTTTAATATGATCGGCTTCCATTTCTTCTATTTCAAAATGCTCTTTGCATTTTTTACAAATTCCTTTTTGCCTCTCGTACGCCTCTCGCTTCATCTTATCGGTAAAAGCGCGGATATTTAAAAACTTTTCATTTCTAGTCAAGACATATTCGTAAATACCCGATTTTTTAGTCACATCTTCATCTTGCATCAACTCGGTTATTTCTTTTTCCAGTTTTTTCGCATCGAATTTTTTATCTTTAAATTGATTATACAACACGCCCCACGGCACATTGTTCATTTCTCGGCGATAATTTGTAAAAATTTTTTTTACCCAAGCGATAACCTCCTGAAAATATTCCCATAATTCGCCAGCGCTCTTGTCATGCTGATGCTTCGCCATATAATCTTCAATTTTACCGTCATTAATCCAGGCCAGCGCTGTTTCTAGATATTCCTGCCGGATTGGCGAGCCGCTGACTAATTGCCCGCCGTCGTTTGCCAGAAGATAAGCCGCGCAATGGGTTTTACTAAATTTTAATTTTGCATCCGAAAGCCACGGCCCGGTATAAACCGCGTTACGAATTTCCTGGTCAGTTAATTTCTCGCCGGCAATGTTGATAATCCTGAACCAGTCTAAACGCTCCTTGTCCGTACCCTCGCAAAAATAAATCATCAATTCATAATCTAAAATTTTATCCTGCTCTTCCTTAGTTAGATTATGAAAAAAACGATCGTTCAGCGAAAAATCACCGTTTACATATTGCCCGATGCTGATAGTGCGCTGCTGGCCGTCCAGTACTTCGTAACCCCCGTCTTCTCTGATCATCCAATACATAACATTCAGAGGAAAGCTATTTTTTATAGTTTCTATTACAGCATTGCGTTGCTTTTCCTTATACACAAATTCGCGCTGATATTTAGGACGAATATCTAGTTTGCCGTTATAGGCCTCCACGCCTTCTTCAGCGCTATCTTTATAACCCGCTAAAACTTTGCGAATTGAAATTTTGTGTAAATCAATTTTCATATTAATTATAAAATTACATATATTATTTAAAACAAAAATTTTTTATCCCAATATGTTTAACAATTGTTGACTGTTATTAATAGTTTCATTAGCATTTTTTAAAAAAATTTTTAAGCTATATTTTGTGACTTCCAAAAAGGGGGCAAGCTTTATAATTGGTGTGTTATTTATCCTTGAAAAAACAGCATCTGTGACGACACCAATATCCAAAAGAGTGTCTGGCGGCATTGCACTATTATGAGTTAATAAACATCTATATTTTTTATAAATAAAATTAAGATCGGTTTTTGACAACTCTAAATTATAATAATTTTTGTCGTTTAAAATATTAAAATGATCTTCTGTGGTTTTTCCGCCAATTACATAAGAACCAATACAGTCAGCAATTGAAAACAGTAAAATTGCCGCCGGAAAACCATAACAACCATTTGAACCCCATATTTTAGGATCTTTTTCAAAATTGACGCAATCTTGAGCAACTAAAAAAATTTCAACTAATGATTCTTTTACCATTGACGGAACAGAGCTATGAATTGCCATTTTTGTAAATTTCAATGATTACTATTTTTTACCTGCTTATTTTTTATTATAACTCGCGCATATGGAACATCCACAATTCCATTTGTCATCATATATAAATCGCCATCGACAGCTCCTCTTCTTTGAATTTCTTTCCTGTATTTTTTATGTTCCGCTTTATACGGCTTGACACCAATTTCTAATCCTGAATTAGATATACCTAAACCAATGATTTCAAATTGATCCGGATTATATTTATCCAAAAAAGTAATTGGGGCGCCAATAGCGCCATTATAATCTATTGGGATATCAGAGGTTTTATTGACATTTATTGCATCGTAATTTTCATACTTCGGATATTCTTGGAGGGTATATTTTTTATAAAGCACTAAATTTTCATGGCGCTCTTTATAATCTAAATTCGTAAACCAGCGCACACCTTTAACGCGAATATATTTATAACCATCACTATCAATTCTAGAGCTAGCAGCATCAAGCGGATAATCATCCGGCACTCGAAACTCACGATCACCGCTATGAATACTTGCTCCAAGCCACATCTTATTAACCTTTATAAGTTTGAAGCACTCTTTATAGGTAATTGAGTTAACATTACCAATAATAAGAAATTTCTTGTTGTATTCCGCCAACTGTGCCACATATTCTCGAAATAGTGAAAACGGCGGATTGGTGACGACTATATCGGCTTGTTTAAGTAGCTTAATGCATTCGTCGCTTCTAAAATCTCCGTTGCCTTTAAGCGGAGTGGCTGTATTTTTGTCATGCCTAAGTAAATATTCTACGTCATCTATATTTACCGCTCCATTGCCGTCAATATCCGGAACCTTTTTAATCTCAATTTTAAACGGCTCTTTGCCTGACGGTTTTAAACCCTCCATCTCAAACAGCGATAATTGTCCGCCAACAATCGGCGATTTAACATAACTGGTGGTTATAAGTTTTTTTAATTTTAGCGCGTTGAAATTAGCGGCAAAATACTTAAAAAAATTACTCTCAAACGGATCATCGCAATTGCAATAAACAACCTTGCCTTTGAACTGTTCTTTGTAATGCTTCAGCTCTTTTTCAATATCAACCAGCTGAGTATAAAACTCGTCCTTTTTTGCCTGGTTGGCCTTATGCAAATTTTTATTTGATGACTTATTTGCCATGATTATTTAACTATTTCTTTTAGATATATTTATTTGTGATATTAAAATTTTATGAAAATTATCATTTTTATAAAAAATATTTTGCCTAAAATTAAACAAATATTTTAAAATAGCCCACTATATTTCTTGTTTTTCTAAAAAATATGTGCTACAATAAAGATACAAAAACCTGTATTCCGAACTGTCACCGGATGGTGGCGTGGCTGGGACACCCAGCATAGGAACGTGGTTGGAAAGACCCTTTTTATAAGGGCTTTTTTTGTTACTTAAAATTCCAAATATCATCTAAATGACTCTTGATAATTTTAAGATAATTAGCCGCGTCCTCTTTATTTTTACATTGCGCTCTGTTAATACTACCGGCAACCATATCCGCCATTTGTATTAATACATTATTTTTAGAATCAACAAATTTACAATTTTTCATAACTATTCTTTGTTTTGAATTTAATTCACGCCTTAAATAGGCTACAAAATTTCTTTTAAAAGATCTGTCGCCGCTGCCATCAATTCTAATCTTTGCATCTAAAATTTTATCATTGCTATTTTGCAAAACTTCTTTAATAAAATAACTATAAAATGAATTTTTGTTATTTTTTAACTCGTCACTATAAATTTTTGATTTATCTACTACTAAACTACTAAACATCTAATTTTAAAATTAAACTTATTTATGGTTTCTAAAAATTTTTGACGAATAATTTTTCTAGTTTTAAAAAACCTAAACTCAGTATTATCTTTAAAACCTATTTCTCGTTTTAACTCTTTAATGGCAATTGCGGTCTTTTCCGCTTCTAGTTCATCCTCAAATATAACCATGCCAATAACAAAATGAGTAGCGGAGCCTTTGTTAAATTTAAATCCTGGATCTCCAGAATCATCAATAAAAACTAACATAAAATTGCAAAGAACTATTAATAATTATTTTCTTATAAAATCATCTTTTATATTTTAACCCACCTTTAATCTACCATTTTTAGCCAAAAAAATCAATCTAAAAAGCTGCTTTAAAAAGCAGCCTCTTTATTTAAAGCAGATACAATTTTTAGCTTTCAATTTTTCTCTTTGCTTGATCAAAGAGTCTATTAATTTATCTTGCTTACTTTTCCCTGTTGCCAACTTTTTATCTAACGGCGATAGATGACGATAACCGCGACGTTTAAATTCCTTAACTAAAAGTTTATGGCGACTATAAAGCGCTTTAGTTTTTCCGACCCAGCGCAAGGTTTCTGGATGGCGCGAATAACCGCCTTGACCCCTATGAATAGTTAAAATATTCCAAAGACCGTGCAACTCACGATGTTCCGCGACAAGGTGCTTGTGGCAAAAATGTTTTGGCGGCAGATCCCAGATACGCATATTAATAGTCGTAAGTTATCATACTGTATTTACAAAAATCGCTCAAGACTTGACAAAAAAATTATTTAATGATATGCTAACGAAGCTGTATTTTAACAAAAAACTACAATAAAAAGGGGAAAACTAGTCATGCACATTCAAACTACGGAACAACGAGGAGCCAAGGAACAACTCAGAGCCTATAATAAAATGATCGACCGAGACTTGCTGAAGGTCTCAACTGAAGAGATAAAGACTCTGGCTGATGAACTCAGCCAGAATGGACTCCAGCAGGAAGCTGGAGTACTATCAAAACATCTCAAGGTCAGGCGTTTTATGCTGACCATCGTAGAGAAGCCGGTTAACTTTTATCATGGGCCTGCCGCCGGCAAGACTCTGATTCACCTTGGAAGCGATTATTTAGATATCGTGACCAAGGAGATAAAGACCCTGCCGATTCTGGATTACCTGGTGCCCCACGAAACATATTCGCCGGGACAGGTGCTGTCAGTGTTGCCGAAGGGAGCTATCAAGGCTCACGAATTCTTCGGCAGACTCGCTGAAACCGAAAATAAAGCGGCCTAAAAACCGCCCAAACAAGTTACCTCCTCTTGGGGCGAGCAATCCAAAAACGCTCGCCCCCTTTTTTTTACAAAAAAATCCCACTTCACGCGAGATCTTTTTTATTCCCCTCTATTTAGAGGGGCGCTCCGCATTTGCGGAGCGGGGTGTGTTAGAAAAAATAAACCTACCCCCGCCTCGCCTCGCAAGCGAAGCATTGCGGGCAGGCCCAACCCCTCCCTAGGAGGGGAATTATAAAAATATTATTTGTCTTCTTTGTCTAATACAATTTCGGTCTCAGTTGATTTTTCATTTGTAGTTACCTCTTCTGCGGAAAATTTTTCCTGCCCTTCTTCGTTTTTTTTTGGTAAAACTTTTTTACCATCCTTTTCTCCAACAATCGCTTCGAATTCTTCCTTCTCTAAAGTTTCTTTAACTAACAATTCAGCCACTACTTTTTCTAAAATTTCTTTTTTATCTTTAATTACTTTTTCCGCTTCCTTAGTCGCTTTTTCAATAAAAGCGGAAATTTCATTATCAATTTGTTCGGCGACTTTTTCGCTATAATCGCGCTGCTCGTGAATTTCTCGTCCTAAGAAAATAAGCTCTTCTTTTTCGCCGTAAGTACGCAGGCCAAGACCATCGGACATGCCGAAGTCCGTCACTAAACGGCGGGCAATCGAAGTGGCGCGGCGCAAATCAGAGGTAGCGCCGGTTGTTACTTCGCCGTACTTTTCTTTTTCAGTTAAATAGCCGGCGAGTAGCACCGCGATCTCTTCAATATACTCGGTTTTAGTAAACATATGCTTATCTTCGGTCGGTAATTTTATCGTATAACCGCCAGCCTGGCCGCGGGCGATAATCGAAATTTTCTGCACCGGATCCATATGATGCAAAAAGTGAGCCACGATAGCGTGCCCGGCTTCATGATAAGCGGTAATTTCTTTTTCGCGCTCAGATAAAACGCGGCTCTTACGCTCCGGACCCAGCATGACTTTTTCAATCGCTTCAAATAAATCGGGCATTTCAATAATCTTTTTATTTTGGCGAGCGGCCAAAATCGCGCCCTCGTTTAAAACGTTAGCTAAATCAGCACCGGAGAATCCAGGTGTACGTTCAGCCACGCGACGTAAGCTAACATCTTTTGCCAACGGTTTTTTCTTGGCATGCACTTTTAAGATTTCTTCACGATCTTTAATGTCCGGATTTTCAAGTACTACCTGACGGTCAAAACGTCCCGGACGTAAAAGCGCTGGATCTAAAACATCCGGACGATTCGTTGCCGCCATAACAATAATATTAGTATTTTGATCAAAACCGTCCATCTCGACTAGGATCTGGTTTAAAGTCTGCTCGCGCTCATCATGCGACCCACCCAGTCCGGCGCCGCGCTTACGACCAACGGCGTCAATTTCATCAATAAAAACAATACAGGGAGCATTCTTTTTGGCTTTTTTAAATAAATCGCGGACGCGCGAAGCGCCAACACCGACAAACATCTCAACAAATTCCGAACCTGAAATATGGAAAAAGGGGACATTAGCTTCGCCAGCTACCGCCCGCGCTAGCAAAGTCTTGCCGGTGCCCGGACTGCCCAAAAGCAAAACGCCGCGCGGAATACGCGCGCCTAATTCCTGAAATTTTTTCGGCGTTCTTAAAAATTCTACCACTTCTGCCAATTCTTCCTTAGCTTCCTTGGCGCCAGCTACGTCTTTAAAAGACACTTTATTTTTATTTTCCTGATTAAACTCTTTGGCCTGCGATTGTCCAAACATCAAAGCCTTGGAATTGGCCCCCTGGACGCTGCGCATCATAAAATAAATAAAAGCGCCAATCAACAAAAATGGCAGCAGAAAAGGCAGGATAGTCGTCAGCCAAAAATTCCAGCCCTGATCTTCAATTACCTCGACTTTAACTTTAACCATCTTATCTTTATCAACGCCGTAATTAGCCAAAAGCTCTGAATAAGTCTGCCCGGCCTCCTTTTTAACTACCTCTTTAGCGCCGTCCTTTAAAGCCACTTGCATTTCTGCACCGTTGATAGTTATGCTCTCAACCTGTTCTTCATTTATACGGCTAATTAAAGTTTCTATACCGACTTTTTCTGCTTGTTCGGCTTTGTTAACCAGACCGCTAAAAACTGCCGCAATAACCAAAAAAAAGACAAAAAAGATTAAAAAATTTTTTATTAAATTTTTCATATTAAAAAATAATTTTAATTGTTAGCATAAATGGTAGTATATAATATTATGGCGCATTTGGCAACAGCTGTTAGACCATTTTTTACAGCCATTTTAGCCTAATATTTTTCATTTGACATATTAATGTCCAGGGAATATACTTTAAAAAATTATAAAGGAGGCGGTCATGTGCTAAAAAATCAGACTTTAGACTCATGATAAATACCTATGCCATGAGAAGCCTAGAGAAAATAGACGCTTTTGTCTCAAACACTTTAGTTCATAGCATCAATAACAATCATAAACATTTTGAAACCAAAACGAGCGGATAAAACCGCTCGTTTTGTTACGTGTTACGTAATATGTGAGTTTACTTTTTTGCTTTCTTGGCTGGCTTTTTTTCTGCTTTTTCTTTAGTCTCTTTTTTAGCTTTTGATTTCTTGTCATCCGTAGCTTCAGCAGAGGAGGGTTCATCTTTTGTCTTTTTTTCTTTTTCTTCCTTAACTTCCTTAGCTGGCTCTGCTTGTTTTTTGGCTTTATCAGCGGCAACCGTCAGACCAAGTCGATGTTCTTTTGGTTCGATAGAAACAATTTCAAATTTAACAACGTCTTTGGCTTTGTAAATATCGTGGATTCTTTCCTTTGGGCCAAGGGCGATTTGACTGATATGAGCTAAGCCATGAATGTCGTCGTCTAATTTCACAAACAAACCAAACGGATTAACTTTAAGAATGGTGCCGTCGACAATCTGACCGGTTTTATACTTTTTATCAACATCGGTCCAAGGATCATGGATGAGCTTTTTGGCGCTTAAGAAAATTTTGCCGTTCTCAACGCTGATAACCTCAGCCTTAACTTTGTCGCCGACTTTAAAAAGATCAGCGGGATCGTCAATGCGTTGCCAAGCTAATTCGGAAATATGGATTAAACCTTCCATATTGTCGCCGAAGC
This sequence comes from Patescibacteria group bacterium, assembly GCA_022705905.1. GTDB lineage: Bacteria > Patescibacteriota > Patescibacteriia > Patescibacteriales > UBA12075 > JAKJDO01. Next base: position 72,067 of record JAKJDO010000003.1, on the reverse strand, counting down.
TAACAAAAACACCAAAATCAGTAATAGCGGTAATATTCCCCTCAACAGCGGTACCGACTTTATATTTTTGAATAACATCTTTTTGTTTCTCGTTCCAGGCTTCCTTTTCTGAAAAAATAATTTTATCTTCTCTTTCTTCAAGAGTCATGACTTTGGCTTCAAATTCTTTGCCGGCGAATGATTTTAATTTTTCTAAAATCTTACCCTTATCACCACCGTTAACGCGCGGATAATTTTCCGGAGCTAATTGCGACACTGGCAAAAAACCGGCAATCTGGCGATACTTAACCAAAAGACCGCCTTTATTGGCGTCGGCTACTTTGACTTTAAGAATTTCACGGTTAGAGAAGGCCTTGCGCAAACCGCTCCAAGCCTTTTCCTGGCCGGCAAAACGAAAAGAAAGTTCCAACTCACCATTCTCGTTTTCAGCATCAATAACGGTAGCTTCGACATCGTCGCCTGACTGTAAATCAGCATAATCATCGTCTTCTTCGTAAAGCTCCGGGCCGCGGACCACACCTGTAATAAAGCCGCCGATATCCAATTTGACTTCAGCTTTAGAGGCGGTAATAACTTTGCCTTTTACCAAGTCGCCAACTTGCGGAATTTTAAAATCATTGACATCTAGCAATTTTTTGAAATCTTCACTAGAGCTGTTATTGGTTGTCTTTACTTCATCTGACATAATATTATCTTCAAGCTAAACTTTTTTACTAATAAAAAAAGCCTAGTTTAACCCGCCCGCAGGCAAGTCCTCTGGCCGCTACTTCAGAGGTTTAATAAAAGCGGTATTATTTTTTTACATTCTAAGTATATTGTAATTTCTACTTTCTGTCAAGAATAATACAAAATGGCAATTCAAAGTTAAAAATTAAATAACTTTTCATTTTATATTAATTTAAATTAATATATTTTTGCCAAATCTTATAGAGATCCCAGGTCGCAATCAAATCCCAACTATTATATTCCGCTATTTCCAAATATTTTTTTTCGTTGAATAAACGACTAACGTCATCTCCGGTTATGCCGCCGCTTTTCGGCGATTTAATATTAAACATCCGACAAAATAAATGTAAACTGCCTTTGCGCCTAACAGCGCCTTGATAAGTTAGATGGTCAAGTAAGTCAATGTGCTTAGTTCCGTAATCGCGATCGCGCCCATAACGATAAGTCATCAAATTAACAGTCGGCTTTATCTGGTGTTTGGCGGAGCGCATGACCAAAAAGGGGACGTCAAAAGAACGGCCGTTAAAACTAATGAATTCCTGGTAACGGGTTGCTCCCAGCCAAAAAGCTGTTAACATTTCTGCTTCGGTTTTAGGTTTAAATAAAAAATTTTCTTCTTGACTGTCTTTTTCTTCGCTAGCTGGCGCCTGATAATAAACGACTCCTTGATTTTTTATGGTGTCAAAAACGCCGATAGCGACAATTTGCCCGGTTAAAGGCGAAAATCCTAAGCTCTCTTTCAAGTCAGCCAGCATCACATTAAATTTTTCTGTATTGCCGGCGGCTTCACGTTTTATCCAACGAGTCAAATTTTCTTGAGTAATACTATCGAGTTCATCAAATTTTTCGCCAACAGTCTCAATATCAAAAATTAAAGCCATACAACTTATATTTTAGAACAAACAAGAGGCGAAATCAATCGCCCCTTGCGTCTATTATGCAGAATATTAAAAATTTTTAGTTGCAGCTAGCATTTGAAGCTGAACCGCCAGTAGCCATACCGAAGCCAGCCGAAGGATTGTCGCTAGACAAATTCTCTTGGCACTCATCTGGCTGGGAACTAAAACCGGCGCAAATAGTATCGAGCAAACTTTTAGCGCTGCGTCCAGAAGAAACCTGCTGGCCATTAACCACCAAAGCTGGGGAGCCGCCAATACTATATTTCACATTATCATCATTGTAAACATTAAACTTAGGATAATTGCCGTTTAACCAGGTGCTTTTATCATTAAATCCTTCCATCACTTTAAATTCTTTATCGGTTGCGCTAAAGCAAGCAGACAACTTGCTCTTGTTAATGCCTGTCTTAGTTAAACAACCATCGCCATCACCAGCTTCTAAAAAGCACTTTAAGTAAGCAATGAGCTTAGTTGGCTCGTTCTTCTGAATACAATATTGATTTAGCTGCTCCTTTAATTCTTTCTCACCGTGCATAGCGTAGTTGCAAAACTTTAATTCAAAATCTATCTTATTGCCTAAAGTTTCGATAACCGGAATAATACCCTTTTCTATTTGCGTGCCGTAGGGGCAATGGCTCATAACGAATAACTCAACTTTTGCCTTGTCCTGCTTCGGTAAATTGACAGCGGTAACGGTTTCTGATTCTTGGTTAGCCGCTTCTTGCTCTTTAGCTTGCGCTTCAACTTGTTCAATGTCAATTACTTGCGGATAGAATCTCTTACCGTCTTTTGATAAATAAGAAACAACTTCTTGACCAGAGGCAGTCACAACAGTCATCTTATAAAGACCGTCCTCTTCAATAATGTCCTTAATAGTCACGTTACTGCCTGGTTGTACTAAATTATTATCAATAAAATCAGCCGCTTTTATTTTAGCTTCTTCGGCACTGAGCTCATCTTTATTCTTAAACAAGCTAAAACCGCCTTCCTTGCTGCCCGTCAAACTACAACCGGCTGTTAGTAGCATGAGGGCTAAACTCAAAATAACAACTTTTTTCATAGCTTTATTTTTTTTAAGAAACTCTTAGGAATGAAGAATTTCTTAGGTTAATAAATAAATATTATTTAATAATAGCAGACTATTTAATTAGCTGCAAATTAAGGCAAAACTAAACCCAGGTTACACAGGCCACCCTATCCTTAGCGTCTTTAAAGCGCATCAGACGAACGCCCTGAGTGTCGCGGCCAGCTTGATTAACTGATTTAAATGGCAAACGGATAACCTGCCCTTGTTCGGATATTATAATCAAATCCTTGTCTTGCATAGTTTCTACGTTAACAATATAAGCGTTAGTTAATTTGCCGGTTTTAGTCGTCACTTTAGCCGTTTTAATTCCGGAACCGCCGCGTCCTTGAACTTTATATAAATTTAGCGGAGAACGCTTGCCAAAACCATTTTCCATAATAGTCAATACTTGATACTTCTTTTGCTTCTCTTTATCACTCTTAATAACTCCCATACCGACAACGGCGTCATTGCCTTTCATCCTAATCCCAGTAACGCCGGCAGCATTCCTGCCCATATCGCGCACCATCTTTTCATTGAACCTAATTGCCTGGCCGTTAGCGGTAATCAACTGGATATCGTCTTTGCCGCTGGTTGGTTTAGCCCATATTAATTTATCCTCCGGCTTTATTTTGATAGCAATCAAACCAGAACGGCGGACATTATCAAAAGCGTTAATTTTTACTTTTTTGACCAAACCTTTTTCAGTGGCAAAAAACAAATATTCATTGTTGGCGATTTTATCTAGGGGCAGGGTTGAAGTCACTTGTTCGCCGCTGCCTAGCTGCAGAAAGTTGACGATTGCCTGGCCTTTGGCTGTACGAGCTGCAGCGGGGATCTCATAAGCTTTTAGTTGAAAAACGCGGCCGCGAGTAGTGAAAAAAAGAATGTCGCTATGAGTTGTGGTCGTAAACATAAATTCAACCATATCCTCTTCTTTGGTTGTTAGGCCAATTACGCCCTTGCCGCCACGGCTTTGAGTTTTAAAAGTATCGGGAGCGATGCGTTTAATATAGCCGTCGCGTGTCATGAGTACCACCGACTCTTCATTGGGCACCAAATCTTCAACTGAAAATTCTTTAACACCATGGCTGATAACTTGAGTACGGCGTTCATCCCCGAATTTATCTCTCATCGCTTGCGAATCTTCTCTAATTATCGCCTTTATTTTTGCTGCTGATTTTAAGATACTTTCTAATTCTTTAATCAACTTTTGTTTGTCTTTCAATTCGGTTTCAATTTTTAAACTTTCCAAATTGGCCAAAGTCGCTAACTTCATTTCTAAGATAGCAAAGGCTTGACGTTCGGTTAATTTGAATTTTTTGATCAAGCTGGTCTTTGCTACTTCGCGATCGCGACTGGCTTTTATAGTTTTTATGACCGCATCAATGTTAGCCAAGGCGACCATCAATCCTTCTAAAATATGGGCGCGCTCTTTAGCTTTATTTAATTCATACTGCGTTCTGTTTTTTATAACTTCTTGGCGATGTTTAATATACTCTTCCAGCGCCATCTTTAAAGTTAAAACCTTTGGTTGGATGCCGTCTACTAAAGCTAAGATATTAACATGGAAGGTTTCTTGCAGCTGGGTGTGCTTAAATAAACTATTCAAAATCTTTTTAGGATAAGCGTCTTTTTTTAGCTCCATCACTATTCTCACGCCGTCTTTATCGGATTCATCACGCAAGTCTTTAATTCCTTCCAATTTTTTTATTTTGATCAACTCAGCAATTTTTTCTACTAAAGTCGCCTTATTCACCTGATAAGGAATTTCAGTAACGACAATTTTAAAGCCGCCGCTTTTAGTTTCCACGATTTCTGCCCGACCGCGTACAACAATACCGCCTTTACCAGTAGCATAGGCCTGTAAAATATCTTTACTATTATAAATCACGCCGCCAGTCGGGAAATCAGGACCTTTGACAAATTTCATCAAATCTTCAGTTGTCGCTTCCGGCTCATCAATTAAATAGTTAATAGCATCCAATAATTCATTTAGGTTGTGTGGCGGAATGTTGGTCGACATGCCGACGGCGATACCCATAGTGCCGTTTAGCAATAATTGCGGTAAGGTGGCCGGCAAAACTGTCGGCTCTTTTTGCGAGCCATCGTAGTTTGGTATAAAACTAACTGTGTCTTTTTCAATATCACGCAGAAGCTCTTCGGCAATAGCCGACATTTTCGCTTCTGTATAACGCATAGCGGCCGCGCTATCGCCATCCATCGAGCCAAAGTTTCCTTGACCGCGTACCAAAGGATAGCGCATTGAAAAATCTTGTGCCATTCTAACCATTGATTCATAAACGGCCGCGTCGCCATGCGGATGGTATTTGCCTAAAACCTCACCGACAACGGTCGCTGATTTACGAAATTTAGCATTTGCTTTCAAACCGATATTCCACATTGCGTAAAGAATACGGCGATGCACTGGTTTCAAACCATCGCGAACATCCGGCAAGGCGCGTGAAACAATCACGCTCATCGCGTATTCCAAATAAGACTTCTTCATTTCGTCGCTAATAGATAAGGGTTCCACCAAGCCATATTCAGTTTTAGACTTTTCTGCCACCACTAAATTTTTTACCTCGCCTCTATCTTCGTTGCTACCATTTTCAACGGCCTCTTCTTTTGCTGTTGGTTCTTCTTTATTTTTTTCATCTTTTTTAGCGCCCTTTTTGCTAGTTGTTTTTTTATCTTTAGTCATTGTTTTTAATTTACTAACCTTTGATTATTGTTGGTTTTCAAAATCGCTTTTTAAATTTATAATTTCTTCTTTGATTTTATTTAACTCATTATCATCAAACGGCGGGTTATTTTCATCTTGTTCTAAAATTGCAGTCGTGCTCGCAGATTCTTGCTCTATTTTTTTTACCATCGTATTGACTATTTCTATCTGATCGGAAGTAGAGCTGAACCCATCGCTAAATTCATCAACGATTTTGTTAATAGGGTCTAAATTTAATTCCGATCCTAAAGTTAAACCGCGCCATGAATCTTTAAAAATTGTCATCCAGCAAACGAATATTAGGGCCAAAAAGAATATCGCTCCGCCCCACATTAAAGTAATTTTATCCTTTTCCACCGCAGCGGGCGCTATATACACCCTCTCTCTTTTTATTTGCTCTGCATTATTCTCTGAATGACTGTCTCGTTTCCCCACCTCTGTTTTCTTGACTTTGACGTGCAAATCTACCCGTTTTGACATTTTTACTCCGTCCTTTTTAAACCTATTTTTTTGTTTTTTGCCCTCCATATATTAAAATAAAAATCACCCCGAAATGAGTGCCAAATACATCTAAATTGTAGCAAAAATATATCAAAATGTAAAGAGTTTTTAGTTAAAATTATATTCTTATTTTAGGCTAAAATTAAATAAATTTTTATTAATATTTAGAAGGTGTCTAAACGTTTAGTTGCCTTCTCTTTTTACTTATCAATTATTCACCAAAACATTGTCCAAAAGATCAATATTTTTTATATTTAAAATAAAAAAATAATTTAAATATATAAAAATTAAAAAAAGAACGGTTTTTCCGCTCGTTTTTTTGTTATACGCTCTACGCTATGTGCTATTACGACACCTTCATCACTACTAGCTCCATATCTTCTGCCGGCAAATCTTTTTTACTAATTTTTAATCTTTCTTCTTCGGTCGGTTTTAAACCGATCTCTTTAATAAACTTATCAACACTATCAATGTCAGTTATCGCAGAGCCCGGCAATTTATAATGCATCGGAATAACAATGCGCGGCTCAATCTGGCTAATTACTTCCATAGCCTGTTTGGCATCAAGAGAATATTTATTGCCCACTGGAATTAGCAAAATGTCGGTACCGACTAAAACCTCTAACTGCTGGCTGGTCAAAGTGTGTCCTAAATCACCTAAATGAGTTATAGAAATATCGTCAATCTCGATACGATAGATTACATTACCGCCCTTTTCTTTACCTTCTTTGTTATCATGATAAGCATCAACGCCATGCACCGCCACACCCTTGATGTCATATTCGCCGGCATGTCTAATAATATATGGCGTACCTCGTAAAGCTTTATAATTATTATGATCGTAATGATCGTGACTGATAGTTATAATATCTGCCTCGAAATTCGGCACTTTTAAACCCACCTCCTTACTAAACGGATCGGTGACAACCGTGATACCGTCAGTAGTCGTTTTATCTTGAATTTTAAAGCATGAATGCCCGAAATATTGAAGATACATATTATAATAGCTGTAAGCTGTAAGCTCTTAACTTATAGCTTGCCAATTAATTCTAAAAGCTAACAGCTAAAAGCTGGGAGCTAAACAAATATTACACTAAAAATTTCAGGAATGCAAGCCAACAAAAATTAACGCGAAAAGTATCGACCATCGTCATCTTCTTCTTTGACTATGTCATATGATGGATCGTCGTCGTTTTTAGTAACTTCAATTTTTCTGGCTTTTTTTATTTCTTTTCTGGCTTTTCTTTCTGTAAGCTCTGACCTTGCCTCTTCTTCTATTTCTTCTTCTGTTTCAGCCTCGTCTTCGTTTTCGTCGCCTTCTTCTTCACCGACAGTAATTTCCTCTCCTTCCCAATCAATATCATCATCAATTTTTTTTCTAACTAAAACCGGCGGCACTTCTGCTTCTTCACCTAAACTATTTAAAAATTCATCCGGCGCCTCTGCCTCTTCGCGGCTATGCAAAGCCACGCCGCTGACACCAGTCGTTATTGTCGCTTCATATTGTTCGCGGCTAATTAAAATTTCACGCGGCTTCGAGCCGTTGGCAGGACCGACTACGCCCATCTGCTCCATTATGTCTATCAGACGAGCGGCTCGATTATAGCCGATGCTAAATTTTCTTTGCAAAAACGAAGCTGAAGCTTTACCCTGATTAATAACAATTTCTTTAGCTTCTTCGTAGAGATCGTCGCCTTCACCGTCATCGCCAAAACCGTTGCCACTCAAACCGCCGACTTTTTGCTTGTTAGTTACATCTTCTAAATATTGGGCGGGGCCGCCTTTTTCTTTTATATACCTAACCACTCGCCGAATTTCATCGTCGCTTAAAAACGCTCCTTGCAACCTAACTGGTTTAGACATCTCGGCATTAATATATAGCATATCGCCGCGTCCTAATAATTTTTCAGCGCCCATCGTGTCAATAATCGTGCGTGAATCAGTTCCGGAAGCCACGGAGAATGCAATGCGCGCCGGCATATTGGATTTAATTAAACCGGTAATAATATCAACGCTAGGACGCTGTGTAGCCAAAACCAAATGTATTCCAACCGCGCGCGCCATCTGCGCCAAACGGATAACCCCAGCTTCAACGTCCTTGGCTGCGGCCACCATCAAATCAGCCAACTCGTCAATAATAAAAACTATATAAGGCATTTTTATTTTGACGGAAGCGTTATAAGTCTGAATATTGCGATGACCGGCTTTTGACAAAAGATCAAAACGTTTTTCCATCTCTACGAGACACCACTTCAAAGCAATAATCGTATTCTTAGCATCAGTGATTACCGGCGTCAGCAAATACGGAATATTATTGTAAACCTGCATTTCAACGCGTTTCGGATCAACCATAATGAACCGCAACTCATCCGGACTATTTTGATATAATAAGCTGACAATAATTGAATTTAAACAAACTGATTTACCGGAATTAGTCGCGCCAGCCACCAATAAATGAGGCATCTTGGAAATATCATCCAGCCAAACTGTACCCGCCACGTCCTTACCTAAAGCAACCATATTGTTAGATTTGCGGTTAACATAATTTTTAGACAGTAAAACTTCCTTAAGCGATACCATAGCTTTTTTCTGGTTAGGCACTTCTACACCGACCAATCTTTTGCCCGGAATCGGCGCTTCAATTCTAATTGGATGCGCCGCCAAAGCCAAAGCCAAATCATTACTTAAGGTTGTGATACGTGATAATTTCACACCCTCAGCCGGTTTTAAAGTATATTGCGTTACGGTAGGACCAACAGTCACTTCTCCCATTTCTACTGGAATACCAAAATTTTCTAAAGTTCTCTTGATTATTTCCTGGTATTCTTTTATATCACCGCTGGTCGGCTTTTCTTTCTTACCGTCTAGCAAGCCCAAAGGCAAACTTATTCTAATATTAGTTGGCTCTTGCCACCAAAATTGTTCACCGCCGTTTTTTATTTCTTCTATTTTAAAGATTGGCAGCTTCTTTTGTTCCAAGTCTTCTTTGTCTGTCTTATCATCATCGTCCTCATCGTCTTCTTCTTCCTCCTCTTCCTCGTCTTTGTCGTCCTCATCGTCTTCTTCTTCCTCCTCTTCCTCGTCTTTGTCGTCCTCATCGTCTTCTTCTTCCTCCTCTTCCTCTTTATCGGCTAGCTCCTGACGGCGTTTACGCCATTCTGTAAACCAACCTAAAACAGCGCTAACTGGTGTCATTATTTTTCCGATAGCGCTTTCTTTACCAAAAATACGAGCTAAACCAGTATTAAATAACAATAAAATTGAAATAATTAACAAGCTAAAAATTAAAATTATAGTTCCCCAAAAGCCAGCGCCTTTCATTAAGCTATTAGCTAGCAACCAACCAATATAACCGCCCCCCTTTCCTTCTGACAAACTAGTCTCCCAACTATCAATATTAATAGATATCATTAACAAAGCTTGCAACGAAAAAACAAAAATGAGCAAGCCAAAATAATTGCTCTTTTTTATTTCTAGCTCCTGATTATAAATAAGATAGCCTAAAATCATGATTAAAAATGGAATAAAAAACCTGCCCCAACCAAAGCCTAAAGATAGGCCTTTGTTCAAATAGCGACCTAGATCGCCAGCCATATCAAACAAGCCCAGAGCACCAATTGCGCCCAAAGCAATTAACACTATCACCCAAATGCCCCTTTTCGTTTCTGGATCAAGATCAAACTCGGGTAAATGCGGTAAGGCAATATAATCTAGAGCGCTACGCCTTCTTCTAAACTTAAACTTTTTTTTGCCAAAAGCCATAAAAAATATTCATTACTTAAAGTAACTTTATACACTAATTATAATATAATTCCAAAAGTAAATAAAGAAAAAGGGGGATCACCTGATCCCCACCGACTCCTTCCTTGTATTAAACTCACTTACGAGCTCTAATAAGCCGCTTACTTGAAGCCAATCTCCAAAAGTCGGAGTTGGCTGTCCTCCATTTTCGCCCCTTCTGGGCCTGCCGTTAAAAACATCGCTCTTTTCCCCATACTGATCGATGCAGGAGTGGGGATACTTGTGCAAGTCCAAAAGATATTCGTAAGAACGCTCCTGAAACAACCATATTAAACCATCAAGGTCGTGGATCAATTTGTGAATTCCTGGTACGGATATTAAACAACCTCTCGGCAACATTCTGATTGTTCCTCCTTTCAAGGATGTTTTATTGTAATTACACAATAACGTCAGATCATTTATTTGTCAATTTTTTGAAAATAAATATGACTAAACCTAAAATAATAAAAACCGCTATAGCTAAAAAATATTTTAGTAATTCCATTTTTTTATCTCTTTGTGCTAATTGCCACCCATCGCTTTGTGATACCTCGCCCAAAACTTCACCGGCCTCATCGTTTTGCCTTATTAAATCATCTTTGCTGCGTGGCATAATTCTTAAATTCGTTCCGCTTTGGCCGACAATTCCGCGCACTTCTATTTTGTCGCCTTCGGTAAAATCGCTATTGCTTAATCCCGTATTTTTCTTTAAATAAACTTGCGCTTCGTCGGTACCGTCGTCCAAAAAAATAGTATAACCTTTTTTTTCGGTCACTTCACCAACAACTGACACTAAATGACCGACGCTTTCTTCATCAATATTCTCACAGCTTAAAACTTCCGGTTCTGGTTCTTTTTCGTTTTTTATGATTTTGATATCGTCTTTAGTGTTGGTTTTTATTCTTTTCTCGCCGCTGACAATCGAAATTTCACCAGTGACTGAAACTATATCGCCAACTTTTAATTCCGGAAAGTCTTTTTTATAACTATAAACTTGAACGCCACCCGAACCAACGATATAGAAATACTGAGAACTAAAAATGTTTGGCAAAATGGCTACGGCACCTTCAACCTTAACTCTATCGCCCTTGGCCATTTCTTTTACTTTGTCTAAATTTATAATTTTTATGTTGCTAGCTGCCTTTTTTGTGGTGGCTGTTTTAGAAGCTGCTGCTTTGGCACTGTCTGTGCTGGTTCCTTTTACAACCACACTGCCTTTTTTAACCACTTTTATTGTTTTTATTTTGCTAGCTTCGTTCTTGCCGTCGGAAACCGTTAACTTAATTTTAAACGAGCCAGTTTTAAAAAATGTATGCTCCGGATTAGCTAAAGTGCTGGTAGCGCCGTCGGCAAAATCCCAAAAATATTTTAAACTGCTAGTGCTTTCGTCAGTCGTGTCAGAGCTGTCAAAAAATACCGGGCTCCCAGCTTCAACTTCAGCCGGAGCGTCAAAAGCCACTTCCGGCGGCTCATTGGTTACCGGCATATCATTGGACTGACCAGGCGTCACCTTGTCGCTCCAAACCCATTTGTTTTTTACATTAATACTACTCGACGCATATTTGGCATTATTATAACTCCAGCCTTCTTTGACTCCGCTATATTTCACTGCTTCGCTTGTTTCTTCACAGTCAGGTTTAAAAAGCTTGACTGTATCCTCGTCATTATTTAATGACAAACCGCTCTCCGGTCTGTAAACCGCCAAAAAAGAACCAGCTCCTATTATAGCTCCTGACTTAAATTCATATCTTTTTTTACTGTTGTCTCCCAAACTCCAACCAAACAAATTTATGTCACTGCTACTTTGATTATACAGTTCGATAAATTCTTCCTGATCATCAGTCGCCCCAATTGGATTGGGAAAAATTTCTGATATAAAAACATCTTGTTGCAAACCACAACCACTGTCCTGGCTTTTATTTTCGTCTTCGGCGCTGATGGTGATAATATTGCTTTTACCCTTAGTCAAAGTTGTCGTTATAGCAAAATCATTTTTACTATTACCGGTGTTATAGCCGTCTGCTCGGCGCGCAACCGCATAAGGATCGCGGGAGGTTGGGGCATTATTATCTTTGTCTCCCTCGTCCCAATTGCCATAAGCTACTTTATCAATAATTCCGTCTTTATATTTTAAAATAATTAAATCCCCGGCATTATTAAGGCTGCCCGCTGGCTTATTAATAACAAAAAACCTGCTATCTCCGCTGGTTCCTAGCTTGCCTGACAATTTCGTTTTGGCGCCGCTACCGTCTTCAATCAACCAATCAGACAGATCAATTTCTTTATAGCTTGCGTTAAAAATTTCAATCCATTCGGTGTCATTGTCGCTAGGATCGGCCACAAATTCGTTAATGACGACTTCACCCCAGCGAAAGCTTGCTTGAGAATCTGCTGGGATTGTCGAGGTTGAAGATGCAAAGCTTGTATCAGTCGGTTCACCATTTTTTTCTACCACGCAGGCTGAATCGCAGCCATCGCCATTATTGCTATTACCGTCGTCGCATTCTTCATCTTCATCTTTTTGGCCGTCTCCGCAAAATGATTCGCTCGGCTGATCGGCACTGCCGAGAGAACTCTGCGGCGAAGGCGAAAGATTGATTAAAAAATCATTAGCGTTATTGTCTGTATCAATGAAGTTGTTTCTTTCCAGGCTCTGCCCGGCTTCAGGATTGTTAGGAAAAACGCTGTTTTCAACAAAAATGTTAGCACAGGCTCCCCAACCGACGCTATCAATAATCTCACCTTCGTTTTCTTTGCCAAAACGCAAAGCTATGCCATTATCCGCAGCAATTGTTTGGGTTGTAAAGACATCGGCGCCGATACTATCAGCAAAACCATTAGCGCTGTTGGCCCAAAGATAATAGCCGCCAGCGGCAACATATTCGTCGCCGGTCCACGATTTAATCGAAGTATCCGACGTACCAACTTTGGTTCTTTTTACTAGTCGATAGCCTTTTAAATTAATCGGCTCGCTGGTCGGATTATATAGTTCTATAAAATCCTCCTGCGTGCCGCCCGCGCCATTTATTTGCACTTCGTTAATTATTAAATGTTCGCCAACAGCAACTAACTTATTCGGCGCCAAAATAAAAAGTCCTAAACCAATTAGGCATAAGACAATCTTTACTCCTCCTCGTTTTGTCATAATTTTTTATTTTTATTACGTTATTGACCTAAAAAGATATATGTATTAAGATGAAATACTAAAAATTGAATAGACTAAGGAGGAATATCATGAAACATGATACAACAGAATTTAGTGTTGAAGAATTCTCGCTCTTTATTATCGTGCAGTCATTATTCAAGATCTTCGAAAAATTAGCGGTCTGGTTCGGGAAAAATAATTTACCTTTCATAAAGAACGAACCCGTCCCCAAAAAAAGCAGCCTCCAGCTCAATGATGGGGTTTGGATTGTCTTTAATTCCCTGCTGCACAGTCCGACCATAACTATCTTTTCTGTTTGGGGAGAAATTGATGTTTGCACGGGAGCAAAAGATGTGCTGAGGTTTGCGGACCTGATACTTCCTCGTATCCAGCAGCTGCCTATTGACGGCTACTACACACGAATAGACAGCAACGTCAAGGGGGTTAAAATAATCAAAATAAATTCGGTAAATATCAGATCGGGATTACGGAAAGATAAACTGCCATTTGCCGACTTATCAGCGCAATGGCAAATGATGACGGGAATATATAAAGCTAAAAGCGAATAAAAACTGTCTCTATCGGCAAGACTCCCCAAGGGGGCCCAATCAACAACGGGCCCTTGTTTTAATTATTTATTTCACCACTCCCGGGCAATCGGTAATTAAAAATTGTATTTTAACAAATTTAAAACATCTCGCTTCTATCCTCTATCCCAATAATTTTTTATTATCACCGCTAATAGCCAAATCATACCAACGATTCCAATAACGGAACCCAACATTATCCTTATCATACTCATGCCATCATTACGGTTTTCAAAAAAACTAATTATTCCACTAAAAAACAAAACACACCCCGAAACAAACAAAATGGTTGAATTAATAAAATGCTTTTTTATTTTTTTGCTTGTCTTATTAACGGCTACTGCTCCCGATAAATCCCCCGACAAATCACGCTGGCAATATCTGCAGACTATTGCGTCAGCTTTTATTTCTTCAGCGCAAAATGGACATTTTTTTGTTTGCTCTTGGGTCATAAAATTAATTTAGAAATTGCTAAATTAAAAAATTAAACAGTTTTTGCCTCTTCTAATTTTATTGACAATAATTTACTTACACCATCATCGCCCATCGTCACACCATATAAAATATTAGCGCGGCGCATGGAAGCGCGGTTGTGAGTAATAACTATGAATTGAGTCTTGTGCGAGAGTTCGTCTAAAATCTTAGCTAATCGTTCCGAATTCGCCTCGTCTAACGCCGCGTCCACTTCGTCTAAAACTACAAACGGTGAGGGGTTAGAGTTAATAATCGCGCAGATTAAAGCAATCGCGGTTAAAGCGCGTTCGCCGCCGGAAAGCATGGAAATAGACTTTATTTTTTTACCTGGAGGCGTGGCCTGAATCTCAATGCCAGCTAGTCCAGTGGCATTATGCTTTTGCAAAAACTTAATTTTCTTTAAATCAACTCCGACCACACTTTCATCCTTTTTTTTGTCCTCAACTTTTTCCTCCCCATTTTCTTCACCCGGCTTTTCTTCATCTTCTTTTTCATCAGCCATCACTTTTATAATCTTAGCGCTGCCGCCATTAAACAAAATCTTGAAATATTTTTCAAAATTGTGAGCTATCTCCTTATATTCTTTGTCAAACTGCTCTTTTATTATAATGTCTAGTTCTTTAATAACCTTTTCTAAAGATTCTATCGCCTTCAATAAATCTTCAACTTGAGTTGTCAAAAAGTCAAAGCGTTCCTTAGTCTCCTCATATTCTTTCTCTACTTGCGCATCAATGCCGCCGATTTGTTCCAATTGTCGTTTTAGCTGCCCGATTCTTTCTTTCTTAACTTCAACGTCAAAATCTCCGCGCTCTTTATCTTTTACTTCTTTTAAACTTCCCAGTTCATCCCTAATCTCTACTTCTAGATCTTCCAATTTTGTCTCATAACGTGTTGAATTTATTTTTATTTCGCTTAACTGGCTATTTAAAACGTTTAGCTCGTACTGTAAATTTTGCAAATCATTTTGTAAAGAAAATAGTTTATTGCGATGCGCTTCTTCCTTTTCGTTTGTTTCGTTAATTTCGTTTCTGACAAAGCTAATTTCGCTATCAATTTTAATCAAATCTTTTTTTATTTTTTCCTTTTCCGATTCCAATTCCTTAAAATCAAAATTTTGTGATTTTTGCTTTATTTTAAAATCTAAACCTCCGAATTCAGAGTCTAAACTATCGGCCTTTTCCTTTAGCATCCTTAGCTTTTCTTGCTTGATAGAGATGTTCAAATTAACTTCATTTATTTTTATCATCACTTCCTCCTTGGCCTGCATTAAAGCGTTAAGAGAATTTTGTAATTTTTGCCAATTGGCTCCATCTATTGCTTTGTTTTTCCCAGCTTTATTTTCATAAATATTGATTATATCTTCAATTTCTTTCTCAATTTCCTTGGCTAAAGACCTGAGCTTGCTTAAGTCTTCCTCTTCATCAAAAACTTTAATTTTATTCAAAGTCTGGCGTAAAAGTTTGCTTAATTCGATGTTTTCAAAAGCATATTCTCGTTTACTTTCTTTTTCTAAATCAGCGTTCAATTCAGCCGTCTTTCTATCTATTTCATTTTTTTCCTTTGCTAAGCTATCGGCCTTAGCTCTCTCAGCGTCAATGCTACCCGACAATACTTTTATTTCATCTGCTAATTTATTTTTTTCTCGCTCAATTTCACTGCGCCTATTCATCAAGAATGACAAATCAAACTGGCCATTAGCTTCCAGCTTCATTTCTAACTGCGTTTCTAGGCGAGCCAACTTTTTATTTATCTCGTCGCGCAAAGTCTGCTTTTTATTTAACTCATTCTGCTTAATTTCAAACTTATTATCGGCTGACAATTCTTTACGAAAATTCTCTAGTTCCAACGCTACATTTTCAATTTTTTTCTCTTTGGCGAATTTATCTTTTTCTAAACGTAGGTACTTTTCGTTGCTGTCTTTAAACTGCTTATTGATTTCGTGCCATAATTTGCTGTAATAATCTAGCTGCTCTTGTTTTAATTCAGTTTCGATTTCATCGCGTTTTTTTAATTTATTTACCTGGCGCGTTAAACTTTTCAGCCGCGGATCAATTTCTGCTATCAGCATCTGCGCCTGTGCTAAATTATCATAACTTGATAATAATTTGTTCAAAGATTCATCACGTTTAATCTGATATTGCTTAACACCAGTCGCTTCATCAAAAAACTCTTTGCGTTCAGCTAGCGATGTGTTAAGAAACCCCTCCACCATGCCCTGACCAATAACGCTATAAGTTTTTTGACCAAATTTAGCTTTAGCAAGTAGCATTTGAATATCAGACAAACGGACACGGCTATTATTTAAAATATATTCACTTTCGCCGTTGCGGTACAATCTCCTGGTTATAACAATTTGCGAATAGTCAATCGGCGCTTTTTTATCTTCATTATTTAAATGCAGAGATACTTCGGCCATACCTAGTTTGCCCTTCTTATCAGAACCGGAGAAAATAACGTCCTCGCTCTTTTTACCGCGCAAGGTCTTCATGCTTTGTTCTCCTAAAGCCCAGCGCACAGCATCAGCCACATTTGATTTTCCCGAACCGTTCGGTCCAACCACGGCTGTCAAACCGCGCTTGCTTTTATCAAGCATGCCCGGAAAAACCAATACATTTTTATTGGCAAAAGATTTAAATCCTTGTACCTCTAACTTCTCTAAATACATAATAATCAAAACTTAAACTTAGCTCCCTCTCCTTCAAAAGGAGAGGGATGGGGTGAGGTCTGCTAAAAATATATTATTTACTTTTATTATTATACAACAAAAACTTAAAAATAAAAAATCCGGAGACAAAAAGTCTCCGGTCAATCTACAAACTATCCGAGCTCACTGCGCTCAGAATTCCTGCGCTGGATCACCTCCTTCCGGACGAAGCCGTTTTCGCAAATAACGGAGAAAGAACGCCTGTGGAGCCCGAAAGGCTCTGTTTCGGAATCTTGAGAAGCTTGGCCATGGCCGTCCTCCTTTCAACTGCTGCTTTGTCGTTGCCTGATAGACTTCTTCTACAAGTTGCGACCAAAAGCGCCACCCTCCTTTCATTAAATATTCACAGCTTAACTATAATATATCATGCTTTCTGAAAATTTTAAGTGGATAAATATATTTTTCTATCCTGGCAAAACCTGCCTAACGGCAGGCAGAAAAAAGGTCTGAGTGAGGTCAAAAACAAAAATACCGCTTTTGCGAGTTCAAGCGGTACTTTTGTTTTTCATCCCCATACTCACTTCATCATTTTTTTATTTTGACGAAGTGAGAAAGAGAGGGGCGGGAGAACGTTTATAAATAAACATCTCAACCAATCCCCGTTTCTTTTTATTTTTTCCCTCCTATGGGAAATACATGTTGCAAAAATGCAACATAGTTTTTTAAAAGAGCATTGTATGAGGTCATTGTGTATGCGACCTCAAATTCTGCAATAATTATATAAAACTATTATTGCTAAGCTTAAGCGAGCTTTATGCTACTGATACTATCTATTTTATTTCTATTCATACTGCCGGGTTGCAAATACTGAATTTGGCTATCTTGATTATTGTTAAAAACTTCCAGCTGATAAATTTTTTCTTGAATAATCTTCTGCTCCACATCAGATCTTTCAATGGAAATATAACAAATTCGTAAAAAAGAAGCGGCAAAAATGACAATAAAAAAAGCAATGGACAGACTAACGAAGAGTCCAGAGGCTGAACTCTTATCCATTACTTTCTTTCTTATTTGATTGTAATACTTCCAACCAATATGTCTAAAATCAAGAATATTAGCCGAAGCCATTTCTGCGCTTGTCATTTTGTTTGTATTTTTGTTTTTACCTGTCCGCCACAACTTCAGTGCAGGCGGATTTTTACTTGCCCACCGAAATTGGTGAAGGCAGATTTTATCTACTTATATTTTAGCAAATTTTTTGCCTTTAGTCAATGTGAATAAGTCAAAGCACTACAAAAGAAAATGTTGCCCTCAATAAAGCATAAGAGCAACATTTCATCGGAGTCCTGCCTCCAGTGATTTTTCCAGCCAAGGAAAGACATTCTCGTGATGTATATGCGTTTTTATGAAGACGAAAATGGCGTCTCGCCTCGTTTGCGGATCCATATCCGGCAATTCTTCATCGCATACTTGCTCAAAAAGAGTTACTCTTTCCTCTTGTTCTGGAGTAAGGACAATGCCAAATGTTTTTTTGGTATCAATACACATGGCGCATCCTCCTTCGAAGAACATTTATAATATAATTATACCACACAAAAACAAAAAAATCAATAGATTTTATAATTTTGTAGCTAATATTAAACAAAATTCTAAATTAACTTAGTGATAAAAAATCATTAATTTATAATTAAATTAATGATGGCTGTGTATAAATTTGTCATTCTGAGCTAAAGGCCTACCTGCGCAGGCAGGCGGGGATCCAAAAATGTATTATAATTAAATTATGACGATAACAGTTTTTTATATAACGCCAAGTACTCCTTAGCCGACTTATCCCAAGAAAAATCTTGTTGCATACAGTTTTGTTGCAACTGCTTCCTTTTTTTCTTGTTGTCAAAAACTTTTATAGCTTTTTGCAAAGTTTTTATTAAAGCGTCGGTAGAAAAATCTTTAAACTTAAAACCAACTTTACTGTTAACCGTATCGTCCAGTCCACCCGTTGCGCGAACGACTGGTATGGCGCCATAGCGCATCGCTATCATCTGCCCCAAGCCGCATGGTTCAAAACGAGACGGCATTAAAAAAATGTCTGAGCCAGCGTAAATTTGTTGCGCCAGCTGCAAATCAAAATAATTGGCAAATTTAAATTTATCAGGATATTTACCCGCTAATCTGCCTAAATCTTCTTCGTATTTTTTGAAACCCGTACCTAAAATTATTAACTGCATCGGCAACCGCAACAGCTGGTCATTAAACAAGCTAAAACCTTTTTGACATGTTAAGCGCGTTACCATGCCGACTACCGGAATATTGTCGTCAATTGCAAATCCTAATTTTTTTTGTAAAGCTTTTTTATTGTCTTGTTTGCTTCTTAAATTTTTAACTGAATAATTCCTAACAATCAGCTTGTCAGTCGCGGGATTAAATATTTTGGTATCAAGGCCATTAAGAATGCCATAAACTTTGCGCAAGGCGATAACTTTCTCTAAATTTTCTCCGCTACTAGGCGCGGCTATTTCTTTAGCATAAGTTTTGCTCACTGTAGTAACTGCGTCGGAGTTTAAGATTCCCTGCACCATAAAATTGATTTCGCCGTCTTGCGCGTCGCGTTGCAAACTGGTCAAAGAACCAGCGCTTAAATTTGCTTCTTGCAAGATGAGCGGCGAGCTGCTCCCTTGATAACTAAGATTATGTATTGTATAGATTGTTTTTATTTTTGATTTCCTAGCTTTAAGCAAGCCAGCAATTAACGCCGTGTGAAAATCGTGGCAATGAATAATATCCGGCTGAAATTTTATAACCGGTAAAACCTCTAAAACCGCTAAAGAAAAAAACAAAAATTTTTTTGCTAATTCATTATCATTTTTTGCGCTATAAATTTCTTTAGGCGCAAAACGCCGTGATTCGATAAAATAAAAAATCGACCGAGCGCCTTTTAATTTTGCCTGCCAAACGTTAACTTTTTCTTTTTTGCCTGCCGAAACAACCTCAATGTTTTTTGCAGCAACTTTTAAATTAAACTGCCGACGGTTAACTGAGCCGTAAAGCGGCAGAATTACTCGCGCATCTACTCCCAATTTTTCTAAAGCTAAAGGCAAGCTCCCGACAACATCGGCCAACCCGCCGACTTTAGCAAACGGCGACGCTTCCGAAGCTGCCATTAAAACTTTTAACTTTTTATTAGTCATATGAAACATTATATCATTGATGCCCAAAATAAAAAAACGACCCTTTTGGCTAGCGCCGAGGCATATGGGTCAAAACCTTTTACCACTCGATAGAATTTGGCAAGAGAACCACTTCCTCAATTTTGTGCCAAATCAAATGGTTGTCGTCATAATAGTGGAACCAACCGGCAACTTGTTTGCCGGCAAAGAACAAGGGCAGTAAAATCTGGTCGCTCGCCCACATCTGGTCGTAAGGGATCTCGTCGATCGTGAACCATTGGTTTATCATCTCGTCTGTCTGCAAAAGCAATTCGCCGTCATAATCATGAACGAAAAAAATGTGCAATTCTATCAGGGTATTTTTGGCTTCATTTTTCGCCAGCGCAATGCCACGCTTCTCCATTGAATGGACAATCAACCCGCTTTCTTCAAGCAGCTCCCTGGCGACCGTAGCTTCGATCGTTTCGCTGTCTTTCCAGTGACCACCATGGCCATTCCATTTGCCTACCCCCAAGCTTTTGCTATTTTGCCTTTTTCGCTTATGGCCTAAAAGAATCATCTTTTTCTTAAACTCAACAACATAACAAACCGTGCAAATAGTCGGTCTATCCTTTTTTGCCATGATCGGCCTCCTTGTCTTTTGATAATGAACTTATTTATTTTCTAATTTTGTTAAATATCTATCGTGTAATTTACTTAGAAAAATCAACCCTAAATTAGCGCCGACAAAAGCCATAAACATATCCCACTGCGTATCCCAAGTGTCGCCTTGTGTTCCCAAGAACGCTTCCGCGGCTGTTCCGGAGGCAACCGCTACCCACCACTCAATAAATTCATAAAAAGCGCTGATAGCTAAACAAATGCAAACAACAATAAAATAAAGCCAGGCACCTGGCTTTAATACATTCTTGCGAATTAAAACTTCACGGGCAATTAGGGCTGGTACGAGTCCTTGCATCAGATGCCCTAAACGATCGTAATAATTTCTGCCTAGATCAAAAACATCTTTTAACCAATTAAATAAAGGCATCTCCGCATAAGTATAATGTCCACCGATCACTAAAATTAGACCTTCTAACAAAATCAAAAAATAAAGTAGTCTAGTCAACTCAAATTTTTTATCTATTACAATCAAGATAATTAAGCCAATTACTGCTGGAAACACTTCCAAAAACCAAGTGAAATAATCTTTGGGGTTTATAGCCGACCACAACAAAGCTGCTAAGAAAATAATCAATAAAAGTATCTTATATTTTTTATTAGTCATAATTTAGATATTAGTTCACTTCCTGTGATTAATAAAACTATACAAACATTTATATTTCATTAGAATATAAGCTATTTACTTTTTTCTTTTTGTGTAAAAATAAGAAGCGAGCAAAGTAGTAATTGGTACAGCTAAAGTCAAACCTATACTACCAACCAAGGTTCTAACAATTTCCGTAGCAATAATCTCATTGTTTATCACTTGGCTAAAAGTTAAAAATGGAGATTGCTTAAAACTAAAAAGCAACAATAAGGAAAAAGAAGCGCCAGCATAAGCCAGAAATAAAGTATTAACCATTGAAGCAATATGATCAACGCCAACTTTCATTGCTCGTTTATATGTTTCTCTTAACTTTAAAGCAGAATTAGCTTCAGTCAACTCTTTAACAGTTGAAACCTGACTGACTGTTATGTCGTCTAAAACGCCAAGAGCGCCAATAATAAACCCCGCCAATAACAAGCCTTGAAGATTAATATCGCCACCCATTAAGCTAACTAAATAAAGAGATTCGTCGTCGGCGAAACCAGCCAGATGAGTTAGCTTTGTAAAAACTAAAGAAAGTGTTCCGACAATAGCTATGCCGGCAAAAGTACCAACTATAGCAATGTTAGATTTTTTATTTAAACCATAAACTAAATAAGTAGACGCGACTATTATCAGTATAGAAAAAAATAAACTGACAGCTAGGGGATTGTTACCTTTTAATATCTGAGGAATAATAAAGTAAAAAATAATAAAAAAACTAAGCCCAAGGCCTAAAATTGCTCTAAAACCGCGCCAACGTCCTGTTAACAATACGACAATAAAAAATAATACTGACAGCAAATACAGATTGCCACGACGAACATAATCCGTAACATAAAACTTTTCGCTGCCATCGCTGCTGAGACTGCGAGAAACCAAAACTTTGTCGCCTGTTTTATAAATATTCTTTGCTATTACATCTATTTCCGTCCCATCAAAAAATATTTCTTTATTTTTCCAAGAACCGCTTGTCCCTAATAATTTTAATTTTTGTAAAGTTGCTGTAAAACCATCTTCTTTTCTAACTGTTCTTTTTTCTAGGACTTTTACAACTTGTGCTTCAAAAGTTTCTTCGCTAAAATTATTTTCATTTTCCTTTTGAGCCAGAACTGGTGAAGAAAAAACAACAATAAATATAAACAAAATAATGAATACTATCTTCTTATACATATTTACTGATTTAATAAATATAAACTACTAGCTATCACGGCTATTCCGGAAACCAGACCAAAAAGGCTAACGTGCCATCGAGCGAAACGACGAGCAGTCGGCAATAACTCATCAATAGAAATATAAACCATTATACCAGCGACTGCAGCTAACATTCTCCCGAGAACAACTGAATCTAAATATTTGCTAAAAAAGAAATAAACAACCAAAGCACCAACCGGCTCAGACAATCCGGCCAATAAAGTATAAAATAAACTTTTCATTTTATCTTTTGTGGCATAAAAAATTGGTAAAGAAACACAAAGGCCTTCAGGTATATTATGAACAGCTACTGCTAGCGCGACTGATAAACCAAAAACATAATTAACATTAGCGGCTGTAAAAGTTATCATACCCTCAGGAAAATTATGTAGCGCTATAGCAAAAGCAACAAAAAGACCTGTTCTTAACAATCCCTGCTTACTATTGCTTTTATAAATTAAACAATTTCTACTATTTTTTTTCTGGCTGCTTATACTAAGATTTAAATTTTCACAAATTTTTGCTTGATGGAAAGTAATTAAATCGATAGCGCCAGCAATTGCTAAGCCCAGAACAAAGAAACCAGTAGTCTGCCAATGAGCTTCATGTCCCAGGGATAGTTGCAACTCATTGTTTGCCTCCTCTAGCAATTCAAAAAGGGCCAAATAAATCATTACTCCTGCTGAAAAACCAAGACCAAAGGATAAAAATCTAGCATTAATTTGTTTAAATAAAAAAACAAAAGCGCCACCCAACACAGTTGAAAGACCAGCCAAAAAAGTTAAAAATAAAGCGAAACTAATATCATTGTACATAAATTATCCGAACATTAACCACTCTGGCTTTAAAATTAGCAAAATGCCAATAACAACCATCAAAATTCCCCCTATCAAATGGGAAATACGAGTATACTTCGTTGTTATACCCGTTGTTTGCAAAGTCACCATTGCTGCCACAAAAACAAATAAATCATCAAGCAAAAATATAACTATATAAAGAAGAATATAAAAATAGTGCTGCCAGCCAGATAAATTGCTAATCGCTAAAATTTGAGTATAAACTGCTGGAAAACCAGCGGAGCAAATTAATTCAACTAAATTTACAGCAAAGGCTAAAAGAATAATCCCGCCCAAAGCTAAGTAAAAACTTTCTTGCTGAGTAATAGCTTTTAGCTTAGCAAAAATCTTTTGTCTTTTTGGCGCGCCAGTAACCTTGCAACTAGCCGTTGGATTTGTAAAATATTCTTTTAAATTATATCCGCCAGCCAACAAAGCAACAACGCCAATCACAATTCTAATCAGAAAAATAAAACCAATAAATAAAAGCAAATTTAGCCAAGCTGTCATAAACAAAAAATAAACTAAAGCAGAGGCGACGATGAAAGTTGAGCCTAAAATCCACATCTTCTTTTTATTTTCCATTCCCAATAAAAGACTAATTAAAAACAGGAGCACCCACATAGCACAAGGATTAAAACCGTCCAAAGCGCCAAAAATTATAGTTAGAACCGGTAAAGAGAGATGCTTTGTTTCGATCTCTCCGATAACGGGAACATTGATTGATTGCGGAATGGCAGAGATACTTGCTTTATCCCCTTCTTGTTTTTTTTCATTAACTATCTCGCTAGCCACATCTCGACAGCCGTTTTCTAAAGCGCAGTTGATTGCGTCCTCGATTGCCTTGCCCGTACTTTTTTCATCATACCAACCAGTAAAGTAATGTTCGCCGACAACAGTAAACGGCACTCCCGAAATGTTAACATTCATCTTCTTGCCTAAATCCATCAGCAACTGCCGATTGTCTGCATTATTCCAAACTTCGTAGCTCCTTAATTTAATTTGCGGATATTTGCTCTCTAAAAATTCCAAAAACTTTTCTTCTTTGGCACAATGCGGGCAACCGCTGCCCCAAAAAAAGTAAACATTAACTTGGCTTGATTCAGCTAAAGCATAATCGCAACAGCCGAAAAATAGAAAGACAAGACTGAAAATAATAACTTTTATCTTCATATTCATTTTTTATTTTAAAAAATTAATGGCTGAAAGCTTTTACTATAAACATAAAAACTATCCCTAAAATAAAAATTAAATAGGCAATAATTGACTTTTTTTTGTTCTGTTCTCTTCTTATTTCAGGAATCAAGTCCGACGCAGCAATATAGACGAAGCCGCCAGCAGCAACTGGTAAAATGTAAGGTAAGATATTACTAGAAAAAGATAGGAAAAAATAACCGACAACTCCACCTAAAACAACTGTTAAAGCCACTAAATAATTTACTATTAAAGCTGTCTTATATTCAAAACCAGCATGAATAAGCACACCGAAATCACCAATTTCTTGAGGTATTTCATGGATAGCAATGGCTAAGGTGGTGGCAAAACCTAGATGCCAATTGACCAGAAAAGCACCTGCAATAACTAAACCGTCAATAAAATTATGAATACTATCACCCACTAAATTCATATAGCCAAAAGTATGAACTGAACAGTCATCTTCATGACAATGTCGCCAAAAAAGTAATTTCTCAATAAGAAAAAAACTGGCAAAAGCAATCAAAAATATGACAAACAATATGTTAGTATTTATTTTTTCAGCCGCTTCCGGCAATAAATGTAAAAAAGCCCCTCCCATCAACACACCAGCCGATAAAGCTACTAAAAATTTTATAATTTTCTGCAGAATATCCTTTTTTAAAAGTATTACTAAGGCACCCGCCCAAACACACAGAGTAATAAGAAAAGTCGAAAAAATAATGGCCAATAACGTCAACATAACTTTTATTTTGTGCTAATTATTTTTTTTACACCTCGCAAGTATTGCGAGTCGATTTTATAATATTGCCAGGAATATTGCAACGGCTGGCCGCCACCTTCAGGTTTATGAAAATCAGAGCCGCCAGTAATAATAAAATCTAAATCCCGCGCTAGCTGCTGCATATACAGCATACCGTTAATCGAGTGATGCGGCGAAAAAATTTCGGCTCCATCTAGTCCAATTTTTTTTAACTTTGTCCAAAAATCACGAATAACATAGCCGTTCTTAGCCGGATGACACAAAACAATCTGACCGCCAATTTCTTTTTTTAAAGCTAAAATTTTTTCTAAATCAATAAAACATTCTTGCAAAACTCCTATTCGAGGATTGCGAAAATAATTATTAATCATGTCTTCCTCGCGCGGACTTGCTATGCCTAGCTCCCTTTTTACTTTTCTTAAATTGTCTCTATTTTCTAAAATTCTATCTATAACGTGATTGACGGGCACGTAGCGGTTATATTGATCGAGAATTTTTTCAACATCAATTTTGAAGCCCTTACTTACTAACTTATCTAAAATTCGGCGCATTTGTTGACGGCGGCGAATATGTGTTTTGCGCAGCATATTATGAAGTTGCGGACATTCAGGATTAAAATTATACCATAAAATATTAAATCTTTTAGAGCCTAGGCTTGCATAAAGCTCTACGCCGATTATTGGTTTTATTTTTTCTTTGCGGCAAGCTTGCCTAAACTCTTCGACGCCCCCAACGGTATTATGGTCAGTCAAAGCCGCCACCTTAACTCCTTGGCTGGCAATAAATTTAACCAACTCCGTTGGCGTCAAATAGCCATCTGAATAGGTTGAATGAAGTTGCAGGTCAATTAGCATATATTAAAATGAAAAATTAATTTTTAATCTATCGGCTACTTCTTTAATTAAAGGCAATGCCCTTTCCGGTTCGGGCCCGTCTTTTATTAAAAAGTGAGTAGCAGTGCGCATAGTCGTCCAATTATAATAATTGTCAATTCGGAATTGAAGATTGTCGTCTAAACTATACTTGCTCGCTTTAAAGTAGCTGTCTAAAAATAATTGCTGAATTTTTTTGATGTAGTCCCTGTCGCCTATTTTTCGGTTGCTCATATAGCCGAGCTGCTGGATAAAACAACCTAAATCGCGAGCGAAATCAGCGATACATAAATCGGAAAAATCAATAACGGCGATTTTCCGTCTGCTCATTCTAATTATATTTTCCGGATGAGCGTCGCCATGTATCAGCCATCTTTTGTCAGTGCTATTAAAAAAATATTTTTCATTATTATTTATAACTTTATATAGCTCCGAAAAAATATTATGCAAATTAGGATAATCATGCTGAACGCGAAGCAATATATGTTCCAACCCCGGTAAAACTGTGGCAATACGGCTATTTTTAGCATTAAAATTTTTTACATCTGCCGCTGGCAACCGATGAAGCTTAGCAAACCAAACCGCCGCCTTTGGTATTATAGATTCTATTTCTTGGCGATCGTTTGTCTTGATGTACGTGTAAAGATTATTGCCTTTAGCCGCTCGATAAAACAAACCGTTAAAATATTCTGAATAAAATAAAGGGCGCGGAATGGAATAATAGCCGTTGCCGAATCCCTTATTCCACAAAAACTGCATGCCTTCATAAAAATTAAGACGAGGTTCATTGCTATGAGCGGAGCAAATGATAGACAGCTGTCTTTTTTTCTTCTCTCTGGTAATAAAAACGGTTTTATACTCAATTACTACGTGATAAGTCGTCTCCCAAATCAACTTTTTATACGGCTTGATGGCAATTTTACCAACATCAACAAAGTCGGAATATTTTGGTAAAATTTCCTGGCGAAATAGATTTCTTACATACAACTCGTCAAATAATCGAGAAGCGCGGTTCATATGATTATTTTTTCCAATACTCTGCCCAATGTTTTGTCCAGATATCGTGCTTAATTCTTATATGAATTTTTTCAGCTTTAATTTTTATTGCTCTGGTTTTTTCACTATCAAGAGTACGAACAGCTCTGACTAATTCATTGACGCCGCGCTCAATCTCATCCGGACTCCAGGAAATCGGGCTAAAAAGACGGAAGTCCTTAGCGCTTGCCCACCAAAATGTACAGCTAGCCAAACCCCTAACTAGATGCCAGCGGGAAAAATGATAATTTTTGTCTTTTTTATTGCCCTCAACTATATTATAAGCTAAACGGGCTAATTGCCAAATATCTTGCTGAATCTTATTTTTTTTATCATGCCACAAGGCATAAGGATTATTTTTACTCATTTCTTCTTCGGTCGATTCCCAGCTGCATGGTCGAGGAATAATTTTTTTTTCGATTTCCTTTCTGCCAATAAATTCTGAGATGGTCGTAGTTTGCAATTTTTTTCTCTTTAATAATTTTTCCAATTCTTTTCCGTGGTCAATGTGTCTCAGACCATAAAGCTCTCCGTCGGTAGCGGTAATATACAATCCATTTTTATCATTTTTAATTTTTTCCAATAAACACGAAGGCACATAACATTTGGAAAAAGCCCGCGAACGAAAAATTACTTTTAAATTACTAGTTTTATCCTGGTAAACCTTATTAAAATCAACTGAATTTAATTTTCCGTTATAGGCTATTTCGCTCAACATAATCCACTGGTAGCCAAAACTTTTAATAATTTTAGCGGCTTCTGAATTATAAGCCATCTCCGGCAGGAAAAAACCGCGCATTTTATATCTGCCAAAATATTTTTCTAAAAACAGTTCGTTTTCCCGAATTTGTTTTTTTATTTCCGCCACTGGCATTAACGGCAACAAGGCATGATAAGCGGCTGAGCCGACTAATTCAATTTGGCCTTTTTTAACTAGCTTATTTATTCTTTTTATTAAATCGCCATAGCCTAATTCATCCAACCGCATCAGTAGGCAGCCGGTTATATTTATAGTAAATTTTGTTCGCGGACTTTTTTCTAGAGCGCTCACGATTCGATAATAGCTTTTTTCAGCCGCTTCTTTAATAATTGCTGGATCGGCGTTTACAGGTTGATACAAATGTAAAAAATTTATCCATTTCATAATTAACTTTTATTTTATTTATTATTTTCCGTTTTTTATTTTTAAAGCTTTTCTATATAATGAAACATATTTTTTGGCTGGAATCTCCCAGCTATGCGACTCCTTCATACATCGGACAACTAGCTCTTTCCAAATATTTATATGCTTATAAGTTTCAACCGCCCGGACAATCGCGCCAAAAAGGGAAAAATCGCCGAAATATTCAAAAACGAACCCAGTGCCTTTATTGGTGACTGGATTATAGTTGACCACAGTATCATTCAAACCGCCGACTTTTCTAACTACTGGCACGCACCCGTAGCGCATAGCAATTAATTGGTTAATGCCACATGGCTCATAATGCGATGGTAGCAAAAATATGTCTGAACCGGCATAAACTAAAGTTTCGTATTTTTGGTTATCTTCGTGTGAGGGCACAACGACAAATCTTTTTTGATGTTTCTTGGCGATCTTTTGCATTTCCTTGATATACGACTTATCACCGGAGCCGACAACTATTAGCTGAATATCCAGGCGCAATAACGGCTCTAAAATATTGAGTATAAGTTCAAAACCTTTTTGGAAGGTAACGCGCGAAGTTGTGCAAATTAAAGGAGCGTCAGGGTCGATGCTCAGGCCAAAATGTTTTTGCAAAGCCTCTTTATTTTCTTTTTTATGGACTATTTTGCGGTAGTCATAACTTCTTGCCAAACCATGATCGTTAGCTGGATTATAAGCTTTGTAATCAATGCCGTTTACAATGCCAAACAACCTATCAGTACGATTACCTAAAATACGATGCAAATCCTGGCCGAAATTTTTAGTTAAAATTTCTTCGCGATATTGTTCGCTCACAGTATTGATCACGTCGGCTGACAGTATGGCGCGTTTAGCAAAATTTAAACATTCAATATCAGGATCGGACAAATGCGGTATGCGACTTCGGCCATAATCTTTTTTCTTAAGCGGTACTTCCCACCAATTACGTCCTAACTGAAAAACCATATTATGGATAGTGTAAACCGTCTTGGCTTTACGCAAAGTTTTTGAATAACGAAAATCTGTTCGTAAATAAAATGGAATTAAACCGGTCTGCCAATCATGGCAATGAACGATATCGGCTTCGTACTTTAAGACAGAAATAAGCTTTAGGGCGGCGACATCAAAAACCAAAAAACGAGCGTTCTCATGTGTTGAGCCATATAAGGTTTTTTTCTGGGAAAAATATTTTTTACAATCAACGAAATAAACCGGCAAACCAGACATTAAACTGCCTAGCCAATAATTGACAGTCACGCTTTCCTCGGAATTTAAATAAACATTTACATTTTCATATACTAATTTCAATTTGTGCGCTTCTTTATCTACTATCTGGTCGTAAAGCGGTGTAATAACTACAACATCATGTCCGAGTCTTTTTATGGCTTTGGGCAAACTGCGCGCCACGTCACCCAGTCCGCCAGTTTTGGAGAACGGCGCCACCTCGCTTGAAATTGAAACGATTTTTAGTTTTTTGCTCATCACCTAGATTTATTTTTTAGCAAAAGCCTCAACAAAAGACGCTTTATCAGGATAAAGACAATTTGTTTTTATTATTTTAATAATCTTAAATTTTTGTAGCTTCTTTACCATATATTCTTTGGTAAAAAAGTGTCTCTTGTGCTCAAAGTCGTAATAATTTTCTTCAATTTTTTTACCCTTTCCAAAATAAGGATCGGACGTCGATTTACATTTTATAAAAATGTAACCGCCAGGTTTTACAATTTTATGTAAATTATTAAATATTTTATCAGTAGTTTTGTCGTCAAAGTAATGTAGGCTTAAATGAGCGTAAACTACATCAAATGATCCTGGTTTGAATTTAATGTCCTTGATATCCTTTTTGAAAAAAATTATTCCTGTCTTTTTTAGCCTCTCTTGCTGGAAATTATCAGTAAATACATCTAAAGCTGTGACCTGAAAACCTTTTTTGGCAAAAAACACCGAATCTCTTCCTCCGCCGCAGCCAAGATCTAAGATGGATTTAACTCTTTTATTTTTTAAATATATATAAACTCGATTGGCAAATCTGCTAGTTGGCCAATTATTTTTAGTCCATTTTGTTTGCCAAATTTTTTTTGCCATATTTTATATACTGTTGGCTGCGCAAATGGCAGCAGCTAAAGCATCGGCTGCATCGTCTGGTTTCGGCAGCTCTTTCATATTTAATAAAAGCTTTACCATTTTTTGCACTTGCATCTTGCTCGCCTTGCCATAAGCCGATACTGCCTGCTTAATTTGCAGTGGTGTAAATTCTACTAAATTTACTTTATGTTGTTTGGCCGTCAGCAAAACTACGCCGCGGGCATGACCGACTATTAAAGCTGTTTTTACATTCTTACAAAAAAACAATTGCTCAACAGCAATTATTTCTGGCTGGTATTTTTTTATTATTTTTGACAACTCGCAGCTCAAAATTTCCAACCTATCCGATAGACTGGCTTTCGCGCTAGTTTTGATCGTTCCATAATCAAGGCAAACTAAGCAATTTTTCTCTTTTTTTATTACGCCGAATCCTGTATCGGCAATTCCTGGGTCAATGCCTAAGATTATTTTTGTCATCTTGATATCTAAAGATTAGCTATATTGTTGTAATAGTCGCTAATATCCTCGTCGTCTTCCAATTCGTCAATAAATTTTTGCACCTGTTCTTTTTCGTCTTCGGACAATTGCATTTCTTCTTTGGCAATATATTCCATTTCTGCTGTTTCAGTTTTAATACTTTTCCCGTCTAAATATTGCTTAACTTTCTGCAAATTCTCTGGCTTGGTATAAATAGTTACGCCCTCATCTTCTTTTTGAATATCATCAGCGCCAGCATCTATCAGCTCTAGCTCCAGTTCATCCGACAAACCGTCTTTTAAGTCTTCTGCCAAAATTCTAGCGACACCTTTCAGCTCAAAGTTCCACATTACGCTACCAAGAGCTCCGCCATATTTTGAGAAAAGATGGCGCACGGAAGCAGCGCTACGATTTTTATTATCAGTCAATGCTTTTACAACAAATTGAGTTTTAACTGGACCTATGCCTTCGTAAATATACTCGGCAATTTGCTCACCGCCTAATTCACCCGTTCCGCGTTTAATAGAGCGCTCAATATTTTCTTTTGGCATATTGACGGCCTTAGCTTTATCAATTGCCATGCGCAAACTAAAATTTGTATTTGGGTCGCCGCCTTTTTCACGCGCCGCCAAAGAAATATTATTACTTAATTTAGTAAAAATCGCTCCTTTTTTCGCGTCAACAATCGCTTTTGCTCTTTTAGTTGTCGCCCATTTTGAATGTCCTGACATAAAGTGATATTTTAGTTTTTAAAAATTAAGTCAGGGTTCGCCTGACGCTTCTACTATAACATAATCAATTGATAAAATCAAGACAAAAAAATAAAATAAACATAAAAATTTAATTATGTTATAATATAACTACCTACGAACATTAAAACTTTATAAACTTTCAACTTTATAACTTTTAACTAACTATATGAATTTAGATGACTTAAAAAAAATTAGCCAATTAGACTCCGGACAAGTGGCTAAATCAATCCAATTGCTCCCTGATCAAATCCGTGAGGTTCTAGACGATGCGCGACTGATAAAAATTCCGACTGATTACAGCAAAATTACTAACGTTGTTATTAATGGCATGGGCGGTTCAAATATCGGTGCCGGTATTGCTAAATCGGCTTGGAGCGATCAAATTAAAGTTCCTGTTAGCATAATTCCTGGATATTTTGTGCCCCATCATGTTGATAAAAATACTCTATACATCATCTCGTCATATTCTGGCGGCACCGAAGAACCATTAAGCACTTATCGAGAAGCCAAAAAACGCGGCGCAAAAATTATGGGGCTAACAGCCCATGGTAATAAAAACCCACTAGAAAAATTAATGATAAAGGATAATGTTCCCGGCTATATTTTTAAACCAAATTTTAATCCATCCGGCCAGCCGCGTCTTGGTAGCGGTTATATGATTTTTGGCATCGCCGTCCTGCTTGCTAAAGCTGGCCTCTTTAAAATTAAAGTCCGAGAGATTGAAGATCTAATCGCCAGTTTAGAAATTTGGAACCGCTTGCTTAGGCCAGAAACATCGCAGACAAAAAATAAAGCCAAAAAATTAGCTCGTGAACTAGAAAATAAAATTCCAGTCTTTGTCGGCGCTGAATTCACGCTAGGGACGATTCGGGCACTTCGTAATATTTTCTGTGAGTCGTCAAAAAACTTCGCTACCTATTTAAGCCTGCCCGACTTAAATCATTTTGCCATGGAAGGATTGGCTAATCCCAAAGAAGGCAAAAGATCTTTGGCTTTTGTTTTTTTTGATTCAAGATTATA
Source organism: Patescibacteria group bacterium (assembly GCA_022705905.1). Taxonomy (GTDB): domain Bacteria; phylum Patescibacteriota; class Patescibacteriia; order Patescibacteriales; family UBA12075; genus JAKJDO01. The sequence continues at coordinate 39,675 of JAKJDO010000003.1, read as the reverse complement.
CCGCCCTCGCATCCAAAAACGCAGCCGGCTAACTAAGGAGGTGGTTAAAAAAAATGGTGTTAAAGTTTTTAGCCATGAGCTAGGCGGAGATAACAAAATAATACAATCATTTGAACTGCTACAGTTCGGAGCTTGGGTAAGTTTTTATCTTGGTATGTTAAATAATATCGATCCGGTAAAAATACCCTGGGTCGATTGGTTTAAGCAACAATTAAAATAACAACGTTGTCATCCCGGCATTTGGCCGGGATTAATTTCAATATTATAGATTCCCGCTTTCGCCTGCCTATCGGTAGACAGGCGGGAATGACAAAGCAAGAAAATGCGCTTAATTTTTATTCCCATCTTACTAATATTTCTTTCCGTAATATTCGGCGGGCATTATTTAGTTTACTATACCATAGTAAAATTTTTTAATATCACCAATTCTCAAACTAGAATAATTTTACTCACCACAACTATTATCCTCTCCCTCTCTTTGCTTGCAAGTATGCTACTAGCGCATGCCTCCAACGCGCTTCTGATTCGCTGGCTTTATATCACCGTGTCCACTTGGCATGGCTTTTTAGTTAATTTATTTTTAGCCAGTATCATTTGCTGGCTTTTTTATTTCTTTGTAAAATATTTTGGTATAAATTTGGATTTTAAAACTATATTGTCAGTATTATTTGTTGCTACTATCGCCATTTCTACCTATGGGATATGGAACGCGCAAAATCCACGGCTAAAAAATATTGTTGTGAATATAAAAAATTTGCCGTCGCAATGGCAAAATAAAAAAATTGTTTTTGTTTCAGATATTCATTTGGGAGCAGTTAATCGAACTCCCTTCATAAAAAAAATTGTTAAGCAAATAAATTTAGTCGAGCCTGAATTAATTTTAATCGGCGGAGATTACTTTGACGGCTCTTTGTCTGAATATAATTCGCTAACAGATCCGTTAAAAAGCATTGACAGCAAGTATGGGGTATTATTTATTAACGGCAATCATGAATCTTATATCGGTGAGCGAGGGGCCGATCAAGCCTTGCAAGAGGCGGGCGTTAAAATTTTAAAGGATGAAATAGCAAACATCAATGGCTTAAATATTATTGGCGCTGATTTTACTAGCGATCTTGGAAATAAACAAGGCGTGGCGGAGTTAATGAAAAGAGTAAAACCGGAAGAAGCTAATATTTTTCTGCATCATGAACCGCGATACACTGAATTAGCAAAAGCGGCGGGCATAGATTTACAACTAGCTGGGCATACTCATCGCGGTCAACAATTTCCTTTTCAATTTTTTACTTGGCTGATTTATAAACGATATCACAACGGATTGCATGTCGAAAATAATTATACTAGTTATACTTCTAATGGCGCTGGCACTTGGGGCCCGCCGATTCGAATTGGCAATACTCCAGAAATTGTGGCGATTACTTTAAAATAAATGAAGGTTCGTTAGAAACAACGAACCTTCGAAAAGCAGCGAGCTAGCGCATGATCATCAAGTTGATCGGAATGTTATTTGTCTCGCCGACCACCCCGACAACTTGACGGTACTTAGATATTTCCCGAAGATACTGTTTTGAATTAAATTCAGAAGTTGGTGTGCCGATCTCATATTCAAAACACGGCAAAGAATGATCATCTCCTAAAAACAAAGAAGCCAGCACCGGGAAAATAGGATCGCATGACTCAATGAGCACAAAATATTTAACTGTACCATTCATGGCGCCCTCCTCGACTTTTACTATTTACTATTTTTATAGTAGCCTTTATTGCTTTAACAATCAAATATTGACATTTTTATAATTTTAGTTTATATTAAACTTAGCTTTCTCGCGAAGGCTTTATTTTTTACTTTTCATATTCGTTTTGGAAATTGGAAATTATAAAATTCGAAAATTAATGTTTGGTCCCTTCGTCTAGTGGTTAGGACATGAGGTTTTTCAACCAGAGGTTGACCAGCCTTTGGCTGGCATCCTGACAAAAATATGTGGTTTGTTTATTTAATTCGGAGCTTACTAGACGGGAGTCATTATATTGGTTATACTGAGAATTTGCAGAAAAGAATCACCGAACATAATCAAGGAAAAACGAAATCAATAAAACATAAAATACCATTTAAGCTAATATATTTTGAAGCGTACGCGAACAAAACTCTAGCTCGGAAACGAGAACTAGAGTTAAAGAACAATAGCTTTAGAAAAAAAGAATTAATTGATAGATTTAAAAATTAATGCCGCTATCGTCTAGTGGTTAGGACATGAGGTTTTCATCCTTAAAACCGGGGTTCGATTCCCCGTAGCGGTGCTTGATAAAAAGCGTGTAAACAGACCCGCACATCTGCGGGATTCAAAAAAGAGCCGATATGGCTCTTTTTTGCTATGAACACACTAACTTCCTATGTTATGCAGTTTTTCTTTAGAATTATGTTAAAAAGTGCTAAAATAAAGACACGATTAATAATTGTGCTAAAATAATTTTTATAAAAAAATATATGGAATTGAAAAAAATATTATTTCTTTTTATCCTCGTATTTCCGTTAACCGCCTGCACCCAAACTCAACCGCAGAGCATGAAAATTTCTCCTGAAGTTGAAAACCAACAATCTGAAATAGACAGAAGTAAGGCTGAAAAGGCGATCAGGGAATTTATGAATGTTCCTGATTTAAAATTGGAATATATATCAACGAGCAAAAACCCTTCTAATTTCACCGTGGGAAAAACTACCGTAATTGATGACGGTGCTTTTAAGATCGACACGCCGCCAGAATGGAAGCGGCCGGTTTATGTTTTTCAACAGGAAGAATATATTAATGACCGCTGTGAAGTTTATGAATATGAAGTATCAGTCGATTCAAATCAACTGGTTGAAGTGCATATCGTCTATCCCGAAGAAATCCAGAATCAGGCGCCGACTGGCGATGGACCTATAAAATGCGACGATTATGAGTCATTAGAGGTTCCATTGAAATCTAAGGCGGAAATCGAAGCGAGCGCATTAACTTATCTACAAAGAGGAGTGACTGATTTTGACAAGATAAAAGATGAATTGATTTATACGCCCAGCAAAAAAGATCCGGTTAATTCTCCGGCGGCCAATGAATGGTCTTGGCAGGATGATGAATATGCCTGGCCGGAAGGCTGGAGCGGAGAAAATCCGAGAGTCAGGGTTATTATGAGCAGTGGTGGCAAGCTGATTAGTTATTATAATAATTTGAGTTTATTTACCAATTAATATGGATTATTTAGTTCCGTTTATTTCAATTTCTTCCCTGTTGTTTTTGCCTTTTATGTCGATTTACGTGATGTTGTTTTCCAAGATATTTGTTGTTCTGCAACTTATATTGTTTTTGATTTGGAAGCCGATGAAAGGCAGGATCAGGAATATTTATTACTGGGTTATTAATCTGTCTTCGATTTTGCTTTGGACCGCGATTTTTTTAAGTCGGCGGAGTATCCCGATAAGCGCGGATTTGACGGCTTGCTCAGAGGCAGGCTGGCCACTCCAGATATTCACTTATCCTTGTGGCGCTATGGGTGGCGATTATGTCCCGCTTTCAATGTGGAAGCCGTTCTACTTAAATTATCTTATATGGCTTATCATAAGTGCTTTGCTTGTCAGTCTTTTGGCTAAAAATAGATTTTTGAATAATAGAAAAGTCAAGACATGGCTATTGGTGATCTATATAATAATAAATTTGTCCGGTCTGGGCATGTTGCTTATAGCTTTTGATTAGCAGAGCAAGGTGTCTATTATATTTTATGATCAAATCACTAAAGCTGGTTATAGTTATTATCCTTTCCGCTGTTATTGGTGCGGGTGTATTTAGTTTTGTGCTGGCAGAAAAATTATATTTTCCAGAAATTAAAGAAGTGGCAAATGATGCCGCCGCTGGACTTTGGTTAAAGGCCTATCAATATAACCCGTGGTTGTGGAATAAAGAAAAGATAACGATTATCAATATTCATGACAGGAAAAATGATGCGCCGAATACAGAATATAAATTAAAAGGTGAGGTCGGCAGTATTCGGCTTATTCATAGCGGTGAAGATTTTGCTTTGATTGCATATAGCGATCCAAATTTTTCATCAATGGAAAGCGGATATGTGGTTCATCGCTCACCGAAATCCGAAAGCGAGAACACGATAGAGGAAATACATATTGGTGGTAACATCATAGCCGTGGCGCCGGATGAGAGCGGGTATTTCTATATTTCTGGGAACGAGATATTTAAGAGAAGCTGGCAGGGGGAAACAATAATTAGTGCTGACCTTGAGATGAGTCTTGAGCCAATTTTAGGCGTCCAGCTTATAAGCGTCGGAATGAGACCAGGCTATCAGCCAATATTATTTTTTGGCAATAATAAAAAATTGGCTTTTTGGGGAACACCGTTAGGCGAGCGTGACGGCTATTTGTTTATTTGGGATTTAGAGAATAATAAAATAGAAAAAATTTTTAGGCAAGATCTTGGAAACTATAATGATTTAAGAGTAGAAGATGACAAATTGTATATAGAGAGGATGGATAGTTCGCTTTCTAAAAAATTAATTACTGAGTAAATATGAAGAAAAAATATTTATATATTATTTTAGTTATTTATACTGCATTGATTCTCAGACTGATTGTTTTTAAATATCCGCCTGGTATGACATTCAGCATTGCCAATGCCAATTTATTACCATTTAAAACGATTTTAGGTTATCTTTCTGGCGAGCCGACATGGAAAATTGCGATGCGTAATTTATTGGGTAACGTTATCGTTTTAGTTCCTTTAGGTTTCTTGTTTGCTCTTCGGTATCATAAAAATAAATGGGGAAGAGCATTGTTAGTCGGTCTGTTTATCGGAATAATATTGGAGTTATTGCAAGTCATTTTTAAGTCGGGGATATTGGATATTGATGATATTATTCTTAATTCATTAGGGGTTATTATAGGTTATTTATTATTTATATTTATTTATGGAATCTTTAAAAAATATTATAAAAAAAATTAGCTGGCTTTTGATTTTAAATCTGGTTGTTACTTTGATAGCAGCTTCAACCCGCAGAGGGCTGGATTCGATATTTTTTGATTTTGTTCCCGCTATTTTTGTTTTATTTCTCATACTGCCTCTTGTCAGTGGTATTTTATTGATATTAATCCAAAACAAAAACAGAAGCTACCAGTTTTTACCAACTCTTTTAATCGGGTCATGTCTGAATAATATTGCAATCGTTTTGGTTTTGGGGGTAGCTGAATATTTTCGCCATGGTTATGCTTATCGCCAGTTTATTGATATTTTTGAAATGATGCAGTTGTTTTTGCCTATATTCGGAATTTCAATTTTTGGCGGTTTGATCGGTTTGGTTATCAGGGGGACATCTGAACAATTCAAAAAATATCCTAATTCAAAAATTACTATTGCATTCAGAAAAATATTTGGAAGTCTTTTTGTCGGCATCAGCGTATTGGGAGGACTGATTTCTTTGATTGTCTTTTTGGTTTTGTCTTTTAATCCTTCAAGCCCCTGGCTCAATATAATAATGGCTGATTTCAGGCTCATAGAGATACTTGGAGTTGTTCAGTATTATTTATTGTTGGTATCAGCTTTATCAATTATTCTTATACCTCTGACATTTCTGGCGAACTGGGGATTGAAATTATTTTTAGAAAAAAAATTTGTTAATAAAAAACTCGCTTTACGACTGAGAATATATTTTTATGTTTCCCTTGTGATATTTTCAATGTTATCGACTTATATAACATCTGAATTTAATGTTAAAACAGCGGAAATGAAAGCAAATATCAAGGAGAGTCACGTTGATATTAAAGATTTTAAGAATATTTATATATCGCCTTTCGTTGAGTTTGATGATGTAATAATTAAGCAGGGTGATAATTTCGATATTATAGTCAAGGGCAGTGAGTATGACCGCATTGGCCTAAATTTTGAAAAGATCGGCGATACTCTGAATATAAAAAGATCAGAGCTGGAAACCTTTTTTAATACCGATACTTGGACGGTGGAGAACAGGGATATTTTGTTTCGGGCCGGAAGCAAGCATTTAACCATAGAGATAACCATGCCGGATATTGAAAAGATTGAAAATGAAGGCGCTAATATGGTATTGGAAAATCTGGAAGTTGATAATCTGGAAATAGGACTGACTCATAGATTTAACAATATAAAAGGTGATGTTGAAGTCGCGGATACCTTAAAACTTGAACTTAAAGGCGGCATTATCAATTTGACTGGGTCAGCAAAAAATTTAGTTATCAATTCTGGTGATTGTTGGGTTGAGATGGATAAGTTCATAGCAGAAGAGGCGACTATTAATGCTGTTAATACCAGCCGATTGAATGTCTATGTTACGGATAATATGGATGTGAGGTCCGGTGTAAACTCCGGCATTGTGAATTATTTTGACGAGTTTGAAAAAGATTTAACAGCCAATAATTTTGGTAATGATCAAATCGAAAAAGCGATATCTAATTATCTTAAAATTCAAAAACATTTTAGCTGGAAAAACAGGGATGACAGCCATAATTTTTGCACCATCGAAAATTTAAAACCAGATAAAGAATTATTTCCGTTGTATGTTTGGGCTTATTGCGGTGAATATGTTATTGAAGATGGTAAATTAAAAATGCTTAGTGGTTTATCCGGACCGGCTAAAATAGATTATCCGAATGAATTATCGTTTTATGATTTGAGTAAATTTTCCTATGAAGCCCCCAGAGACGGAACTCTTTATTCCGAGGATATTGAAGCCATCTTTCCGGAAGATGTTCAGCAAAAAATATCTTCTTATGATGTAGGTCGGTTAAAGGCAAGGGCTGAAGATTATGCTTTTACCAATATTTCAAATTGGAATTTAATAAAACAAGCTATTGCGGATTGCGAGATAGAATCAGTTATGCAAACCCATGCTTTGGAAGTAACGACCACTTTTAAAGACGGTAGGAAAGTAACCGCACAAGAGCCCGAGATTGATTATATTTTTAACATTGTTGATCAATATAAAGAAAAGTGCGGTGAAATTAGAATGGCGACTGAATAAAAATATATGATGAGTAAAATAAAAAATTTAAAATTGCCGGTTATTACTGGGTTAGTATTGGGAGGGCTTGATTTATCTTTTTGGATATTCTTTTTAGGAAGCTGGTTTTTTGGCGGCTCGTCTTTAGCTGAAGGTTTGATGGGAATGATGTTTTTGCATATGCCATCTTCGATTTTACTTCCGCTTTTTGGCACAGTTGTAATGTCGGTTTTTAGAATGATTTTGCCCAGTAGCGTGGAGGATTTGATGCCCCAAACTATTTTTCTTTTTATAGTCGGAATCGCGCAATATTATTTTATCGGTTATTTCATCGGCTGGCTGATATCCAAACTGCGCCGTAGATTCGGTTTCGATAAATCTATTCCCGAAGCAGAGTCAGAGCCAAAACCAAACCGGACAAAGACATGGGTTTTAAATATTTTGTATCTATTATTCACTGTTTTAGTTCTACAAATGATTGCGGATATTTTATCTAACATTATGCTTGATTTTGAAATGTATAAGATGAATTATCCGCTTACTAGGCATTATTTGGAGGCGGCTGTTTTTATACTCTGGCTTTACTCTGCTTACCGGATCATTCGTCACAATAAAAAAGATAATGCCTTTAAGAATGCAAACAGGGCATTATTAATCATCGGCGCTATGATATTGGTCATATATTCCGGTGCGTATATTCCTAAGTGCTTAAAAACTGATGTCCCCGGCGCCACCTCATTGGAAGGTTTATATGCCAGACAGCAGGCCAAGATATTTTTTGATAATCCTCTGGAAAAGCTAATAATCATAAAAACGGCAATTACCGGAATGGATGAAAAAAATTATCAGGTCACCGCCTATACTTTATTCGGTTTGACATATCGGACGGCTGACATTGAGAAAGTCAGTGAATATGAAATGCGCCTGCTACTTAATCCAAATATGCAAAGGCTCCAACATGAGGCTCAGACTGGCACCATGGAAATTTTAAACAGAATCAAGCACCCATGGATGCCCCGTGTAACATACTCAGAACTGATAAAGGATGGCCGATTTAGCCAAGAAAAAATTCATGGAATAATTCCTGATATAAATGATACGAACAGTTTGTTTTTCAAAACAGATTACAAGGAGCATGATGTTTACTTGCTTGTGTATTTAGAAGATGCGCATACGAACTCCATGAGAAAAGACTTTGATTTTGAAGATGCCGGTCAAAAACCGGAATATATTTATAAAACTAAAGACATTAAAATAACAAAAGCCCATCAGGTCGCTGTTCTGGATAGTTATCGGATAATATATAATAATCTACCGTATTATATGATTTTTGATGTTTTTAGCGACGAGGAAATGCCGACTGATGTTGATTATGTTTGGAGGCCGGATCACAACATTAGACAAGATGATTTTAGATATATACTAAAAAGCATTCTTGGAGAAGTTTCGAAGAAGAATTATTTTGATAAGGATTTAAAACTGTCATTTTCGTATCCTGATAATTTTTATATTGAGACAGAAAATTTAGGGCCGAATTTTGATATCGTGGTAACTCCATTCGCGCCTGATGACCCGGACCGAGAAAATCCCGAGGGCTTTATTTACACCTCGCTCAGAATGAAAAAAGTTGCCAAGGGCGATGAGTATAAATTATTAATGGATTATTTTCATGAAAAAGCGCAGGATAAAGAACTCTATCCGAATTACGAAGAAAGAGACACGGAAATTAATGGAAATAAAATCAAATTAATAAAGTTTGTTTTTGGATTTTCCGGAGGATTGGACGTGAATTATTTGCTTGATGCCGGTGATTATATTTTGCATGTTTCTTTTTATAATGACACTCTTTATGCGGATGAATATGGCGAGATTACAGAGAGCATAGTTGTAGCTTCTACTATAACTGAAGAATTGTCGGCCAGATTGCAGACGGCAATTTCGAAGATTGAAATTAGTAAAATGGACGAATCATCTTTGTGGTGGAATGATGAAGATGGATACAGTATTATTGTGCCGGGAATAGAATCGATTGAAATTGCCAAAGACGATGGATCGGGAGCGGATAATTTTGCAGAGACCAGTTTCGCCCGTGATGTTTTGAATATTGCGGATGAAGTGTTGACCGCTAGAGAATTTAATCTGAATGAAAGAAACTCATCAGACAATGAAACTGACAGGCAATTTTATGATTATGTTAGAGCCTATGAGAAAGGCGATGAATTGTGTGTGGTCAGAGTGGATCCGGATTACGGTTCATCCGGTTGTACTGAAAATATGTTTATGTGCAATACTATTGAGATAACCTGTGGTAATGATTTGGCCGGAAGCCAAGCGAAGCAAAGACCATTTTTGGAAGCACTTGATTTGAAAAATAAAGAAAGTGTCGCAACTGTTATTAGCCAGGACGATCCATTTTACCAGATTGGTATGCATGGCCGGAGAGCCGGATCAGCCGCCGTTCTTAAAGAAGAAGGAGATAGTTACAGGGTTATATATATCGGGCAAGAAGGTCCGCCTTGCGAGTTAATGGATAAAGAAAGAATACCGGCTAGCGTAATGACTTCGATCGGCAAAGGAGCGTGCTTCTCGGATTCAGGGTATAGAAGCGCTGAAGAAAATAATTATTAATTATAAGTAACAACAAATATGAAAAAAATATATTTCAAAATACTAGGCTTTGTTATACTAATATTGCTTGGTATATTTATGTTTGTATTCGGAGAATATGATGATAGCCCGGGAGGACAGTTACTGGGATTAATAATGGCTATTACTGGTATTGTCGGCCTGGTAAAAAATAAAAAAAATTCCCGCAATCAATAAAGACTTATACCAAAGAGCATAGGTGCCTAATGTCCTTTAATACTAGCTCAGGTACAGGCAGGGCAGTTACCCAATCAAAAGTTCGAAAGCTGTCCCGCCACGCGTACCATCATCAAACTTTCGAATTTCTCGTTACGAAAAAAAACGTCTCCTAAACGTTTTACTCTTCTCATATTAAACCCCCGCTTTAAGCAGCGGGGGCATGCTTTTACCCGTAGGTATAGCAGGAGACTACTTCTTGATGATGTCTCCTTTGTAGGTGCCGAGAATCCCGTGCTTCACTTCATGGGTGTGGCTACTGCCATCCCGGTCGTGATCGGTGATTGCGACACAATCGCCCTTGACGTAATCCCTGTCCGTACTGGAACCATCATCATAGTGATCAGTTACCCTGGTTCCGCCACCGCCGATACTGGATCTCGTAGTTCCGGCCATATATGACCTCCTTTTATTTAAGATAGCGTTATTATATAAAATATTATTATTTTGTCAAGGAAATACTTACATGAAATTACAAGATCTGCGATTGCTCTCTTGCAATAATTAGTTTTCCAATTTTTCGAATAATTCTACCACAAAACATCTCTTTACAAAAATCGCCTTTTATGGCGATTTTTGTTATAATAAAAATACAAATAAAAAATAAAATTTAACAATATGAAAAAAGAATACGCTGTTAATCTAATATTACCTTTTATATTGCTGGCTTTATTTCTTGGGGGCGGAGCTGTCAGCTTTTACTACATTCAAAAGAATATGTCGTGGCAATCTCGATCTAAATTTGACGCCCAAGCTTTTGAAATAATAGCGCTAATAAATTTAAGGATAAACAGAGACACAAATATGCTCTATGGCTTTAAGGGTTTATATGCAGCCAGTAAAAGCGTGGAAAGAAATGAGTTTGAATCATACGCCAATACAATAGATTTGGCAAATAATTATCCGGGCATAAGCTCTGTTAGCTTCCATAGCAAGGTTTTAAAGGAAGAATTAGAATTTTTTTCTGATAATGTTAAAAACGATATAAGTACAAATCCTGAAGGATATAAAAATTTTCAAATTTTTCCAGCCTCTGAAGACAGAGAATATATGGTTGCCCTTTACGGCTACCCAGAAAAAGAAAATCTGGCCGGACTTGGTTTCAACTCTTATTCTGATCCGATTAGAACTGAAACAATGAACAGGGCCGTAATAGACAATGGGCCGATTTTATCTCCAAAAATTTTATTAGCCACAGATAATACTCCAGTTTTCAATATTGTCCTACCAATTTTTCAAAATAATAAACCAACGGAGACCCAGGAGGAAAGACAAAATAACTTATTAGGATTTGCGATGGCTTCTTTTAAGATAGATAGATTTTTTAACAATATAATAAACGAAAGCCAGTTAGACAACAAGGAATTTGCTTTCACGATTTACGATGATAATAATTTATTATACGCGTATAACGATACCAATAACAAAAATTTAATTAGATCTGACGAGCTGGAGTTGGGTGGTAGAACTTGGAAAATAAATTTCTACGGCAATACACAATATGGTTTAAATAAATTTGAAAAAAGCGCTCCTTGGCTAGCTTTAACTGCTTTTATTATTTCCGGAGTATTTATTTTTTTGTTTGTTTATTCTTTGTCAATTTCTCAAAAAAGAGCAGTTGATATCGCTAAAACTATAACTAGAGAAATTAAAGAAAGTGAAGAAAAATTCAGAGTTATTACTGAGGCGGCAAAGGATGCTATTATCATGATGGACGAAAAAGGCAGGATTGTTTTATGGAACAAAGCAGCTGAAGAAATGTTTGGCTACCAAGAAGATGAGGTTAAAAATAAAGAATTACATAATATCATCACAGTAAAAAAAGAGCACCAAAAAAAAGAAAATATTTTGAACTTCGGCAAGACTGGCGAGTCAGATGTCTTGGGCAAAAACATTGAAGTGGAGGTAAAAAGAAAAAGCGGAGAGATATTTAATATCGAATTGACCGTAGCCAAAGCAAACTTAGATAACCGCTGGCATGCCATAGGTATCGTTAGGGACATAACCGAACGTAAAAAAAATGAAAGACTAGAAAAAGAAAGAGCTGAAGAACTGGCCAGAATGAACAGGCTAATGATCGGCAGGGAGCTAAAAATGATAGAATTAAAAAAGGAAATTGAAAAATTTAAAAAACAAAAAAAAGATGATTAGTACCGAAAAAAATCAAGTACATACCCCTCCCCAAAAAAAGAATTACATTTCAAAGATTATATTCTTATTGGGGCTTCTTGTTATTATTCTTGGTGGAATTTCTGCAACAGTTTATGTTAAAAAAGAAGCTGAATATAGCAGCAAAGAAGAACTGGCTAAAATCTCAGATATAGCTAGTGCAGCTGTTAACCCGAAGAGACTTACTACACTCCAAGGAAACGATGAAGATTTAAAAAACCCAGATTACCAAAGATTAAAGGAGCAACTTGTACTCATAAACAAGGCCCTGAAAACCTTCGATGCAAAATGGATCTATTTAATAAAAAATGAAAATGAAAAATGGTTTTTTGCCGTCGATCCTCTTGACGAGACTTCTCCTGACTATACTCCTCCCGGCGAACCTTATGAAGATTACCCGAAGGAGCTAGACTCAGTCTTTACAAAAGAAACAACAGTTGTAATCGGCCCCTATTCAGATCAATGGGGAGAGTTTATTTCAGCATTTAGTCCTATTAAAGATTTGGAAAGCGGAAAGATTCTAGCGGTACTAGGGGTTGATATCGAAACTAAATTTTGGAGAGCAAAAGTTTGGGAATCTCTTGTTCTTCCAATAATAATAAGCCTCTTCGTCTTAATACTTTGGATTGTATTTTTTGTTTATCGGGACAAAAGAATAAAAAATGAAAAGGAGATTAAATCAAGAGAAGATCGATTTAGGTCTATAACCGAAGCTATGAAAGACGTTGTCTTTCGTCTTAATTCTGATGGTAAAATAATATATATCTCTCCTGCCGCCAAAGAAGCGCTGGGCTTTTCGCAGGAAGAGATGTTGGGGAGAAAAATCGATGAGTTTGCCTCCGGCTCGGAACATCAAAAAATAAAGAACTCTTTCGAAAGGCTTTACCAGGGGTCGAGCATCGACCACATACACGTAGCCTTGAGATGTAAAGACGGAAAAAAAATCCAAACCGACATTAATGTCGTTGCTATTCGTAGAGAAAATAAAATAGTAGAAATACAAGGAGTAGTTCATGACATAACTCTTGAAAAAGAAAGAGAAGAAGAGATTGAGGGACAAAATGAAAGACTAAAAAAATCACAAGAAGCTATTTTAAATATTCTAGAAGACGTAGAGAAAGAAAAGGAAACATCAAAAAAATTAGCTGAACGTTTAAAATTGGCGACTCAATCAGCTGGCATTGGTATTTTTGAATGGGATATAAGCAGGGATATTCTTACCTGGGATATGCAAATTGAAAATTTATTCGGTAATAAACGAAAGAAATTAAAAGGTACAATAGGAACATGGACAGAAGAAAATATCTACCCCGAAGATAAACCTAAAGTAAAAACAGAAATTCAGAAAGCCCTACAAAGCAGTTCTAAATTTGACACTGTTTACAGAGCTGTTCTGCCGAATAAATCAACGCGATATATAAGAACTTGTGCAGCAATCTCTAGAAACAAAAACAATAATCCAATAAAGGCTATAGGGGTATCTTGGGACGTTACTCATGAAATGGAAGTGGACAAAGCTAAAACTGAATTTGTCTCTTTAGCCTCTCATCAGCTACGCACGCCTCTCTCGGCTATAAACTGGTATGCTGAAATGCTTATTAATGGGGATGCCGGCAAATTGAGTAAAGAGCAAAAGCAGTACGTTCAAGAAATTTATAATGGCAACCAAAGGATGGTAGAATTAGTTAACTCTCTATTAAATGTTTCTCGATTAGAGCTGGGAACTTTCTCGGTCGAGCCAGAATTACTTGATATCAAAATGATAGCCGAAGAAAATATCAAACAGATGGAACCGGACGTTAAAAAGAAAAAAATTAAATTGAGCAAAAACTATAGTAGAAATCTACCTAAAATGATGCTAGACAAAAAACTGACAAATATTATCATACAAAATATATTATCAAACGCTATTAAATATACACCTGAAAAAGGCAAGGTTAATTTAGCGATAAACCGAGAAGGCAAATTTATAAAAATAACGGTATCCGATACTGGCTTAGGTATACCAATTAACCAACAAGACAAAATCTTTTCCAAACTCTTTCGCGCAGATAATGTCAGGGAAACAGATACTGAGGGCACTGGATTAGGTTTGTATATCATAAAATCAATCGTTGACAACGTTGGTGGAAAAATTAATTTCACATCAGAACAAAACAAAGGAACGACGTTTAATATTCTCATTCCGCTAACGGGCATGATTAAAAAAGAAGGAACAAAGACTTTAAACTAAATATTTAATAAAGATAATATGACTAAAGGAAAAACCAAACCAAAAACCATCTTAATAGTCGAAGACGAAAAACCTCTACTCGACGCTATTTCAATAAAAATGCAAAAAAGTGGGTACGAAACCGTCAGCGCGCGTACCGTTGAACAAGCGCTAAATTATCTTAATGATATTCAAAAAATTAATGTTATCTGGCTAGATCATTACCTTCTAGGCAAAGAAAGCGGTCTGGATTTTCTAGTCAAAATAAAGGGAGACAAAAATTATAAGGATATCCCCGTCTTTGTCGTGTCCAATACCGCCGGTCACGACAAAATCACCTCCTATTTGAATTTAGGCGCTGTCAAATTTTATGTTAAAGCAGAAAAAAGATTGGATGAGATAATCAATGACATTAATAAATATATAACTAACTAAATATATGAAAGAAGAAAAAGATAAAAAAGTAATTCTAATAGTTGAAGACGAATTGCCGCTGCAAAAAGTATTAACGGAAAAGCTAAGCCACGAAGGTTACTTAATTATTCAGGCTTATAACGGCAAAGAGGGCTTTGATCTAGCTTTGCGCGAGAAGCCGGATTTAATTCTTTTGGATATTCTTATGCCCGTTATGGATGGGGGCGCTATGCTGGAGAAACTTCGAGCGGATGAATGGGGCAAAAAAGCTAAAGTTATTATTATCACCAATCTAGCTGATAAAGAGGCTGACAATGAAACAAAAAAATATGACGTAAATGACTTTCTGATTAAAAGCGACTGCAAAATAACCGATATTGTCAAAAAAATAAACGAGACATTAAAAAATTGACGATATTCTAAAAAAATAATAATAACCACAAACATATGCCCAAAAATAATATAAAAGTTTTAGTGGCCGAAGATGATAAATTTCTAGTTAAAGCCTTCGCAGTCAAACTAGCCAAAGACGGCTTCGATGTCATTGTTGCCGGCAATGGCAATGAAGCTATCGCTGAAGCCAAAAAAAATAAACCGGACATAATCTTGCTAGATCTTATTATGCCGCAAAAAAATGGTTTTGACGCTTTGTATGAATTAAAGCAAGACGAAGAAACAAAAGACATTCCGGTGATTATCACGTCTAATTTAAGTCAGGAAATAGACATCAAACGTGGTAAAGATTTAGGTGCCGACGACTACTTAGTTAAATCAGACACCCCCATACAAGAAATAATCGCCAAAATAAAACAGGTACTGGCTAAACGTAAAAAATAAAACTCAAAAAAATTATATAACACAAAAATGCCTGGCAAAACGATGCTAGGCATTTTAAAAATACATTTCTTTATTTATTTTTAATTTCATGCTTAAATTAAAATGTAATAATAAGTTCATTTATGAAAATACTAGGCATCGAAACCAGTTGCGATGAAACCGCAACATCAATCATTGAAGGCGGCACTAAAGAAATTAAAGTTTTATCTAACGTCATTTCTTCACAAATTGAAATTCATAAAAAATACGGCGGCGTCGTTCCGGAAGTGGCTGCGCGCGAGCATGTTTTAAATATTTTACCAGTTGTTAACGAGGCTTTAGAAAAAGCTGGCATAAAACGAAATGAAGCGCCAAAAAAATTAGATGCCATTGCCGTAACAATCGGGCCAGGACTCATCACTTCTTTAATTGTCGGAGTTGAAACTGCCAAAACTTTAGCGTATGTCTGGAAATTACCGGTTGCGCCGGTTAACCACGTAGAAGGTCATATTTATGCTAATTTCATTGGCAATTATCAAAATATAAAATTACCGGCGATTATTCTAACAGTCTCTGGCGGACATACGATGCTAGTCTTGATGAAAGCGCATGGTAAGTTTCAAACTATCGGCGATACGCGTGATGATGCGGCTGGTGAAGCTTTTGATAAAGCCGCCAAACTTATGGATATCGGTTATCCAGGCGGACCAGCTGTAGCTGCTGAAGCAGCTAAATTTTCAATTTCTAATTTTCAATTTTCAAACAAATCTGAAATCAAAAATCTAAAATCTAAAATTAGCCTGCCACGGCCAATGTTAACTTCCCCTGGTTTTGATTTTTCTTTTTCTGGTTTAAAAACAGCTTTATTATATCAACTAAAAAAAGATAAAAATTGGCGCAACCGCATTCCGGAATATAGCCAAGACTTCCAACAAGCTATTATTGACGTGCTTGTTGGCAAGACTATAAGAGCCGCTAAAAAATACGAAGTTAAAACTGTCATGCTCGCTGGTGGAGTGGCTGCTAACAAAGAGCTGAGAAAACAGTTGCAAAATGCCGTTGAACAAAAATTAGACAACGTAGATTTTAAAATGCCAAAATTACAATACACTACCGACAACGCTGCTATGATAGCCACGGCTGGTTATTTTAAGGCTAAGAATAAAAAAACGACCAACTGGACAAAATTAAAAGTAGACTGTAATCTAAAGCTGTAACTTGTCATCCTGAACGAAGTGTAGCGGAGTGAAGGATCTCAGGTTATTTCACATGAAGATTCTCTACCACCACACCAGAGATTCTTCGCTGCCTGCTGGCAGGCAGGCGCTCAGAATGACAACGGCTCTTTACTTTTTTACAAGAAAAAGAGATAATTGTAAATAGGTAAAATAACAAAATATTATGTTAGATCAAAATTTTATAGAAAAAATGCAAACCCGTCTAATTGAAGAAAAAGAGCGGGTGGAAGCTGAAATAAAAAAATTAAAAACTCCGGAAGAACCAATGGACAATCCGGACATTGAAGATTTAAGCAACGATGCAACTGAAGATTTATTAGAAGAGCAACTTTTAGCGGTACATAAAAATATTCTAGCAAAAATTGACGATGCTTTACTTAGAATTAAAGACGGAACTTACGGCCGCTGCTTAATTTGCGGAGCGGAAATTAGTGAGGAAGATTTAGAAAAAGAACCTTGGGCAGAACACTGCCGGAGTTGTAAACAATAATTTTTTGTATTTATACAACAAAAGAAGGCGGTTATACCACCTTCTTTTATATTTTTCAATTACAACCTATTTTATTTCTTTTTCCTCAGTTCTTCTTCTTTCTTTACAATCGCCATTGAAGTGCTAATTACTGTATCCGGAATTAAAGAAATTGAATCAATGCCACACTCTACTAAAAATTGGGCAAAATCCGGAAAGTCGCTTGGGCCTTGGCCGCAGATGCCGACTTTCGTTTTTGTGGCTTTACCGACTTCAATTAAATATTTAATCAAAGTTTTAACAGCTTCGTTTTTCTCATTTGATACACCTTCAACAACCAGTGAGCCACCGGAATCACGATCAATGCCGAGCGTTAGTTGCGTCAAGTCGTTTGAACCAATTGAGAATCCGTCAAACTCTTCCGCAAATTTATGAGCTAAAATTATATTAGACGGTATTTCAGCCATGACATAAATTTCTAATCCGTTTTTGCCTTGCTTTAAGCCGTGCTTGGCCATAATGCCTTTTACTTTTTTACCTTCTTCAACTGTGCGGCAAAAAGGAATCATGATTTTTAAATTCGTCAGCCCCATATCATCAC
Organism: Patescibacteria group bacterium; assembly: GCA_022705905.1. Classification (GTDB taxonomy): domain Bacteria; phylum Patescibacteriota; class Patescibacteriia; order Patescibacteriales; family UBA12075; genus JAKJDO01. The sequence continues at coordinate 21,886 of JAKJDO010000003.1, read as the reverse complement.
GGACTTTTTTTAAAGCTTGGCATTCAAGCTCAAACGCTGGCACAAATTTCGGCGTATAATAACGACTAGCGCCGCGCCAACCGATCATCGGATTTGATTCAACTGGTTCATAACCAGTACCGCCGATTAAATTAGCGTATTCATTAGTTTTAAAATCAGACAAACGCACAATAACATCTTTCGGATAAAACGCGGCGGCAATCGTGCCAACACCTTCAGCCAATTTATCAACAAAAAATTGTTTTTTGTCCTCATAGCCGACCGTAATCTCATCAATTTCCTTTTTCAACTTTTCATCTTTAATCTTGGCGTAATCGATCAAGACCAATGGATGAATTTTTATATAAGTATTGATAATAAATTCTAAACGAGCTAGTCCCACTCCATCATTCGGAATAAACGAAGTGCTAAAAGCAGAGTCTGGATTGCCAACGTTCATCATAATTTTCGTTTTTGGCTTCTTTAAACTTTTAACGTTAATCTTCTTGACCTGGAATTCTAAAATGCCATCATAAACATTGCCGATTTCACCCTCAGCACAGCTAATTGTCACTTTTTTGCCTGACTTTAAAACTCGAGAAGCGACGTTTGAACCAACTATACAGGGAATCCCCATTTCACGGGAAATAATTGCCGCGTGACAAGTACGTCCGCCTTTATCAGTAACAATGGCTGACGCGATTTTCATAATAGGCTCCCAATCTGGATCGGTCATGTCTGTCACGAGCACTTGACCTTTTTTAAATTTATGGATGTCTTTTACGTCCATAATACGGTTCACTTCGCCAGCACCAATTTTATCACCCACGCTTTGGCCCGATAATATTATTTTCCCTTTCTTACTTAAACTATATTTTTCAATAATATTCGGGTCGCGCTGACTCTGGACTGTTTCCGGGCGCGCTTGAATAATATATAGTTTGCCGTCCTTCCCATCTAATGCCCATTCCATATCCATCGGTTTGTTATAATGCTTTTCTATCAGCATAGCCCAATCAGCTAATTGCAAAACTTGTTCGTCAGTAATTGATTGTTTGTGTTGCTCAGCCACAGATACTTTAACATCTTTAACGGGACGTTTAGGATCGCTATTATAAATCATGCGCAAAGCCTTCTTGCCGATTTTTCTAGAAATAATTGCTCGTGTTGGTTTAAAGACATAAAACTCATCCGGATTAACTTTGCCCTGAACTATATTCTCGCCTAAACCATAAATTGAATTAACTAAAACGGCATTCTTAAAACCGGACTCCGTATCAATTGAGAACATCACGCCCGAAGATCCAACATCAGAGCGGATCATTTTCTGAACGCCAACCGACAAAGCAATGCTAAAATGGTCAAACTTTTTATCAAAACGATAAGAAATCGCTCGATTTGTAAATAAAGAAGCTATGCATTTTTTTACAGCTAACAGCAGATATTCCTCGCCACGGATATTTAGATAAGTTTCCTGCTGTCCAGCAAAGGAAGCATCTGGCAAATCTTCAGCCGTTGCTGAAGAGCGGACCGCTACATCTACTTTATTACTTTCATACTCCTTAGATAATTTTTTATAAGCGCCTACTATTTCTTTTTTAAAGTCTTCTGGAAATTCGGTAGCGATGATTAATTTACGAACTTTATCGCCTCTTACCATTAGATCGCGAACGTTATGGGTGTCTAAACCTTTTAAAATATCTCGAATCTTGTCTTTTAGCCCAGCTTCTTTCATAAAATAATCATAGGCGCAAGCCGTAGTCGCAAAACCATTGGGTACGCGCACGCCTTTACTGGTTAGTTTGCGATACATTTCTCCCAGCGACGCATTTTTGCCGCCAACTTGTGGCACGTCTTTAATTCCTAGTTCATCAAAAAATTTAATAAATTTTGACATAAAAATTTCTTAACAACCTTGGTGAGTTGTCTTTAATTTTATAAACTAATAAATTCATTATAACATAAAAAGTCATAGCCAACAAAATAATTGACATTTTCTATCAAATAAGATAAAAATAAAAACAGTTATGCGGATGTGGCGAAACTGGTAGACGCACATGCCTTAGGAGCATGCGAGGAAACTCATGAGAGTTCGAGTCTCTCCATCCGCACTTTTTCAATAATTAAAAGCAAGGCACGTCACCCGCCTAGGCAGAATGAAGCAATACAATGAGAATCCGAGACTGCCGACCGGCAGGCAGGCCCCTCCATGTGCGCAAAAACCAGCTGCAGCTGGTTTTATTTTATTAAAAATGCTAATATTTAGTAAAGAATTGAATAAAATATAATATGACTACTAAACCTCAAACTTATATTCTTTCCCTCGGCGGTTCTCTAATCGCTCCGCCAGCTGGCATTGATTGGAAATTTTTAAAAAAATTCCGCGCTTTAATTTTAAATGAAATTAAAAAAAATAAGCGCTTCTTTATTATTACTGGCGGCGGCGCAACGGCTAGAATTTATCAAACTGCCTCTAAAAATGTCACTCATCCTTCTACGGAGGATCTGGATTGGATGGGCATACAAGCGACACACTTAAATGCCATACTTATCAAATCAATCTTCCGCGCACAAGCCTATCCAGAAATAATTAAAGATCCGACTATTAAGATAAAAACTAAAAAAAATATTATAGTTGGCGGCGGCTGGCGGCCAGGCTGGTCAACTGATTTTGTCGCTACGACAATTGCCAAAGAATACAAAATTAAAAATTTGATTAACTTGTCAAACATTGACTACGCTTACGACAAAGACCCGCGCGAATTTAAAAATGCCAAAAAAATAACCAAAACCAGCTGGAAAGAATTTCGCAAATTAGTCGGAGATAAATGGCGGCCGGGTTTAAGTACGCCCTTCGATCCAATCGCCTCCCGTCAAGCTGAAAATCTAAAAATAAAAGTTGTCATTTTAAATGGCAAAAAACTAAAAAACCTTAAAAAATGCTTGGAAAATAAAAAATTCAAAGGAACTATAATCGAATAATTACTATAACTAAAAAGAAGGCCAAAAGGGCCTTCTTTTTTATCATTAACAATTTGTCAAAATTTATTGCACATTTTCCCAACTTAACCTGGCGACGCCGAAATTATCCAACTTATAGTACTCAACCCTAATGTCATGTTGTCCCGCCGTTATTACCATTTCTTTTTCCATAGTTTTTGTCAGAACATTATCTCGCCAAGAAGTTATGATCGGTTCGTCGTCTAAATAAACGATCATGCCATCATCAAATGTGGCCGTAAATTCATAAGTAGCGCCATCAAAATAGCAACTGGCAGTCCAACGAGCAGAAAAATTATCGGTTCTTCCTAAGCCAGTCGGTCCTAATGATTTTCCCCAGTCAAAATTTATTTTTTCATTCTCAACAACTAAATTAGCGTCGCCAATCAAATTCGTATTGCGAAAATATTCTCCTTTAAAGTAGCAAGTGGTGGTGGTTGCTGTTTCAGAATCAACTTCCCCCGTTTCGTTTTTATTTGTAGAAGTGGCCACATCTTCCGTCGAGGTGGCAATATTTTCAATAACTACGCCAGCGCCGTCGCTTTGACCATTACCGTTCAATAATCCATTCTGGATGTCTTGATTGCTATTTTCTTGTTCCGTTTGGCTCTGACTCTTTGTTTGTCCAAAGCCCGATCGAACAGCTATTTTATTCAAATTTTGGTTGCTTATTCCTAGCCCTAACATTTTCATAATTGCAAAGGCGTCGGCCGGACGGCCAAGATAGTGAAATTTTAAATCAACTGGATTTACATAATAAGCCTGCCCTTTGTCTTGCACTTTTAATAAAATTTTTCCTGCCAATCTTTTTGGCGCCGCTCCACTGTATTTATCAAAGTCGGCATTGCTAATACCAAGCCCTAATGTTCGCATCAAATTAAAGGCGTCGGCCGGACGGCCAAGATAGTACCTCTGCCCGTTATCAGGGTTGATATACCAAGCCTCTCCATGCGACTCAACTTGCAAAAGGATTCGGCCTTTTAACTGCGCCGACAAATCCTCAGCTAATACAATTTTATACAAACAAAAGAATAAACCTAGTGGAATTAAAGCGATAATTAAACTTTGCAACAACACTTTTTTCATATTATTATACATAAATTATTAAACTTTATTGTTAAGCTCTTATTAAAATAATTCTACCATATTTGGAGACATAGTTTAAGTTGATAATTTGCAACCTGCAATTTACTAATTTTCAAACAATGTTTAATGATTTAATCTAATAATTTTAAAATAAAAAACTTCGCATGTTTTACTGAAATAAAAAAATATAAAATAAATAAAAACTCTATGGTATAATAAAAATTATAATGCATTAACATATGTCTTCAAAAATATTATCAGCGGCAGTTATCGGTCTGGAGGCGGAAATAGTTGAGGTAGAGGCCGATGTCGGTGGCGGCGACATGGGATTAATCGCGATTGTCGGTTTACCAGATGCAGCTGTCCAGGAATCACGCGAGCGAGTCCGCAGTGCTGTTAAAAATTCTGGCTTTGATTTCCCAAAAAGAAAAGTTACTGTCAATTTAGCACCAGCTGATTTAAAAAAACACGGGCCTAGCTACGATCTGGCAATTGCCGTCAGCGTCTTGGTGGCTACTAATAAAATTATTACCGTGCAGCCTCTAGATAAAATTATATTTTTAGGGGAATTGGCTCTAAATGGCGACCTGCGCTCGGTTAATGGCGTTTTGTCGATAGCCGTTCACGCCAAACATAAAGGAATTAACACCCTTTTTGTTCCACCCGCCAACGCCCAAGAGGCAAAGCTGGTAAAAGAATTGGCAGTTATTCCTGTCAAAAATCTAAAAGAACTTGTTGAACACCTTGAAGGACAAAATAATATTTCGGAAACGCCGGAATCTAACTTTGATTTTTCTAATAATAAAATTATTTTTGATATGGCCCACATTCGCGGCCAAGAGCACGTAAAACGCGCTATGGAAATTGCCGCCGCTGGCGCCCACAATATGCTAATGAGCGGGCCTCCTGGCTCTGGAAAAACTTTAATCGCTAGAACAATGCCGTCAATTCTGCCGAACTTAACCCTAAATGAAGCCTTGGAAATAACGAAATTATACAGTGTGGCCGGATTATTGCCATCTGGCGATGCATTAATAACTTCTCGTCCCTTTCGTTCGCCGCACCACACCGCCTCTGGGGTCGCGTTGGTTGGCGGCGGTGCCTGGCCAAGGCCAGGGGAAATATCTCTCGCCCATCGCGGCGTTTTATTCTTAGACGAATTTGCTGAATTTCCCCGCCAAGTCTTAGAAAATTTACGCCAACCCTTAGAAGATGGGGTTATAAACGTCAGTCGAGCTGCCGGCAATTTAACTTTCCCAGCAAAATTTATGATGGTAGCCGCCATGAATCCTTGCCCTTGCGGCTTTTACGGTGACACGGGTAAAAAATGTATTTGTTCGCCTTCTCAAATAATAAACTATCGGAAAAAAATATCAGGCCCCATTCTTGATCGTATTGATTTACATATTGAGGTGCCGCGCCTTGATTTTGAGAAACTATCTTCTGTTGCTCCAGGTGAAAATTCAATAGCTATAAAATCAAGAATTGAACAAGCCAGAGAAATACAAAGACAAAGATTTAAAAGCGCAAACTTTATTACCAATTCGGAAATGAATTCAGAGGCTGCTAAAAATTTTTGTCAAATCGACAGTAGCTCTCAGCAAATACTAAAAAACGCAGTCGAACAGCTTCATCTATCAGCCAGAGCCTATTTTCGTATATTAAAGCTAGCGCGCACCATAGCCGATCTAGAGGCGGTTGAGCAATTATCCGCTAAACATGTGGCTGAAGCTTTACAATACCGACCAAAAATTGAATAATAATGCAAAAATATAACAAACCTGGTATAATTAAATAAGACCGCTAAAATTAATCTAGATTAATCTTAAAAATATGGCTAAGAAAAAAATATTTGTAATAATTTTGCTAACTTCTCTTTTTCTGCCTGGTTGCACGATCATGAAGGGAACAAATCAAGATACTTTAAATTATATGCAACCGGTCACTTTAAATGTCTGGGGGGTTTGGGACACTTCTGATGATTTTAAAACTTTTATAGAAACCTACAAGGCAATCTATCCTTACGTCACTGTACAATATCGACGTTTTCGCTATGACGAATACGAAAAAGCCTTAATTGAAGCTTTCGCAACTGATCGCGGTCCTGACATTTTTGCCGTTCACAACAGCTGGGTAGAAAAATATCATTCGCAGGGCCTGATAACGCCCTTGCCTGAAAAAATTACTATGGCCAGACCGGTAGTCAGCGGAACCTTCAAAAAAGAAGTTATACAGCAAAAAGAAACTAAGAACAGCTTAACCGTCGCAGAATTAAAAAAAAGGTTTATTGACGTCGTTTATCATGACGCTGTGGCCAAAGATAAGATTGATGATTCGGGAAAAATGGCTGAAAAAATTTATGGCCTGCCGTTATCAGTTGACACCTTGGCGATGTTTTACAATAAAGACTTATTCAATAATGCCGGCATAACATCGCCACCGACATATTGGGATAACGACTTTCAACAATATACAAAAAAATTAACAAAACAAGACAATAAAGGACAAATAATCCAATCAGGCGTAGCTCTGGGCGGCAGTAGTAATATTGAAAGATCTACTGATATTTTGTCCGTCTTAATGATGCAAAGCGGCTCCGCAATGATGCGCGACGGCATCGCCAGATTTAATGAAGCGCCCAACAGCACTAAAAAAGATTTCGCGCCCGGCACTGAAGCTTTGCGCTTTTATACTGATTTCGCCAATCCAGCCAAAGAAGTTTACTGTTGGAACGAACAAATGCCCAATTCGCCCGATCTTTTTGCGCAAGGCAAATTAGCGATGCTTTTTGGCTATTCTTATATGATCCCGACTATAAAAGCTAACGGGCCAAAAATAAATTTTGCAATCAGCAACTTCCCTCAAATAAAAGATAATCCGACAGTTAATTTTGCTAATTATTGGCTTTATTCTGTATCTAAAAAGATATTAACTAACCCCGACAATTTGCAAAAGGGTTCAGCTTACGCCAAGCAAAAGCAAGCCGTAGCCTGGAATTTTATCCAATTTATCAGCGACGAAAACCAAGTAAAAAATTACTTGGAAAAAACGAAAAGACCAACCGCTCTGCGCTCTTTGGTAAATTCTCAAAAGGAAAATGAAGAATTAAGCGTCTTCGCCGACCAACTTTTAACAGCTAAAAGCTGGTATGAGGGAAAAGATCCCAATGCGACAGAAACATTCATAAAAGAAATGATCGACAGCGTTGTTGCGGGTAAAATATCGTACGACGAAGCTGTTAACAGAGCTACCAAAAAAATAACTCAAATTGAAAAACAAAATTAATAATTCTAATTTTATGTCAAAACTGTTTAGAAAAAAAATAATATTACTCGTATTTGTCTCCTTTATTTTATTATTCATAGGGATGATTGGTATAACCAATGCCCAGGCGCCAATTGTCGATACTTCAGATAAAGGTTATGAGAAGGGGGATTACCAAATAAATGATTTTATCGTTCTAGCAACTAGAGTGGCTAAATTCATCTGGGCAATATCGGGGTCGCTGGCCTTATTAGCATTTATTTATGGTGGCTTCATGTTTTTAATATCAGCTGGATCGAGCGAGAGAGTAAACAAAGCCCGTCAAATTATCACTGGGGCGGTTGTCGGCTTGATCATTGTCTTCGGCAGCTACACCATCGTCTACTTTATTATGAAAAATATTTTCGGCATAGCTAATAATCCGATGAGGACCGGTTGGTTTTAGCAATAATCATGATCACCTTTGTTAAAAACAAGATTATCCATAACCAGGAATTAATAGCTCAGGAATTAAAGCAAGCGCGAATCAGGCAAAATATTAGCTTTAAAAAAGCATCAGAAAAAACCGGCATTAGCCAAAAATATCTAGAAGCGATGGAGGCTGGCGAATTCAGTAAATTACCACCCGGAATTTACAGTAAAAATTTTTTAAAAGAATACGCTATTTTTTTAGGCATTGATGTCGACGCTATACTGGAATTATATATTGAAGAGGCTGGCGAAAAATATATAAATAAAAAACAAAAATTTTTTTCCGCTAGAATCCCCAGCCGCATCAACATAATCAATCTCCCCAAAATTGTCAAAATTATTTCTGTCTTTATTGTAACGATAGTCTGTCTTTTTTATTTGGGCATATATATTAAAAAAATAATAGCCCCTCCTTATCTTAGTCTGACAGAGCCATCGGCTGACCTGGTGGTACACAACAATCTGATAAAATTTTTTGGTCATTCTGATACCGAAGCGCAAATAAAAATAAATGATGAGTTGATTCTAATGAATGCTGAAGGAAGCTTTTCTAAAGAAATAAATTTAAAAGATGGACTTAATACTATTGTCGTAGTAGCTCAAAAAAAATATAGTCAAAAAAACGAAATTATCAGAAAAATATACGTAGAAAGCGAACAAAAACCGTAAGTTGCTTTTTTTTGAAAAATAAGATACAGTACCTATACGAGGAGGATGAATATACTCCTTTTTATTTTTAACTACTATGCATATGGCCGAAGAAACAAAGAACCTATCTAAAGAAGAGAGTCTAAAAAATAAGGCCGCCGAAGAGGCCATAAATCAAATAAAAAGCCGCTTTGGCGATGGCGCAATAATGAGGTTTGGTGAAGCCAGAAAATCCGATGTTGACGTCGTACCAACCGGTTGCCTTTCTTTAGATATCGCCCTAGGAGTCGGCGGCGTGCCAAGAGGCAGAATAATTGAAATTTTTGGTCCGGAAGCTTCGGGTAAAACAACTCTGGCTCAGCATATTGTAGCTGAAGTACAAAAAGCTGGCGGTATCGCCGCTTTTGTTGACGCTGAACACGCTCTTGATCCGGACTATGCCGGCAAAATTGGAGTTAACGTCAAAGAAATGTTGATCTCGCAACCAGACACCGGCGAGCAAGCCCTAGAAATAGTCGAGACGCTTGTTCGTTCTAACGCCGTTGATGTTATCGTTGTTGACTCTGTTGCCGCTTTGGTGCCACAAAAAGAAATTGAAGGCGACATGGGCGATCAGCACATGGGCCTGCAAGCCAGGCTTATGAGCCAAGCTCTAAGAAAGCTAACTGGTATTACGTCTAAGACTAAAACTGTTGTTGTCTTTATTAATCAAACCAGAATGAAAATAGGCGTTTTTTTCGGCAATCCGGAAACCACCACTGGTGGCACAGCTTTAAAATTCTACTGTTCAGTAAGAATCGAGGTCAGGAGATCGGCGCAAATTAAACAGGGCGACAAAATAATCGGCAATCGCGTTAAAGTCAAAGTGGTAAAAAATAAAGTAGCGGCTCCTTTTCGCACCTGCGAATTTGATATTATGTATAACGAAGGCATCTCGTTGTCCGGAGATTTGCTAGATACTGGGGTCGAGTATGGAGTCGTAAAAAAATCTGGCAACTCTTACGCCTTCGGCGACATTAAATTGGGTGTCGGCAGAGAAAATGCCAAAAGATTTTTAAAAGCTGACAAAAAAATGATGAAAGAAATTAGAAAAAAGGTAATGTCTGAAGTCCGCGCCAAAGAGCAGGAAGAGCAGAAATGATAATATAAAATAAAATTATAAAAAGAGCCCCCTCAAGGAAGCTCTTTTTTATTTAAATAATTTTGCTGCTATCGCTATGCCCGTTCTACATATTCGCCAGTATCGGTATTGACAACGATAATTTCCCCCTCATCAATAAACAAAGGGGCGGCAATCAAAGCTCCTGTCTCTAGCTCAACCTGTTTAGTAACGCTGCCGGCCGAATTGCCTCTAACGCCCGGAGGGGCGCTAATAACTTTAAATTTCATTTTAACCGGCAAGTCTAAAGCTACTGGCTTATCTTTAAAATACAAAACGTCAACGTCAGTTCCGTCTTTTAAAAATTTTTGTTTCTCGCCAATATCTGATAAAGGCAAATCAAACTGCTCGTAAGATTCATTGTCCATAAAAAAAGCGGCTGCTTCATCTTTATACATAAAGTTAGCTTTGCGCTTTTCAGTCTCCGCTTCTTCGGCCTTATCGTTGCCTTGAAAAGTTTTTTCTAAAACATTGCTGTTAATCAAATTACGAAGCTTTGTTTTTAAAACCGCTCCGCCGCGTCCCATCTTATGATGATCGGCTCTAATAACAACGTAGGGTTCGCCGGCAATCTGGATTAGCTTGCCCAGTTTTATTTCGTTAAGACTTAACATAAAAATCTACTTTATTTATTACCGGTAAAAGGCAAAAGCGCCATAATGCGGGCGCGTTTGATGGCGACTGCTAATTTTCTTTGATGCCAAGAACAAAGGCCAGTGCGCTTGCGCGGCAATATTTTTTTATAGACGTTAATATAGCGCTGCAAAGTGCGAATATCTTTGTAGTCAATTTCCTTTATGTTATTGACGCAAAAACAACAACTCTTTTCTTTTTTAATTTGATTGCTCATAATATCTGTTTATTCTTTTATTAAAAAGGGATATTTTCCACTTTAATTTCATCTTCGCTCGGGTTAGCTTCTTCAACCAGACCTTCGTCGATGTCAATTACTGGTTCGCCCGCGTTCACTGGCTCACTCGGCGTTGGCGCATTTCCAGAAAAAGCAGAGCCGCCAGTTGCGCCTGCTCGGTCAAGCATAATCAAATTTTCGGCGATTATTTCGGTGCGATAACGTTTAATGCCGTCTTGGCCAGTCCAATCTCTAGTTTGAATTCTGCCTTCAACATAGACTTTTGAACCCTTGCGCAAATATTGGCCGCAAATTTCAGCCAATTTTCTCCAAGCGACAACATTGTGATATTCAACTTTTTCCTGTCTTCGACCTGATTGATCTTTCCAGATCATATTAGTGGCAACTGAAAAAGTAGCGACTGGCAATCCCATGGGCGTATTACGCACTTCTGGGTCGCGGGTAATGTTGCCGATAATCATGGCTTTGTTTAAGTTCATAGTTTTTGGCGATTGTTTAAAAATGTAAAAACATTTTTCTGCCATTTCGAGCGTAGCGAAAAATCTCTTATACAAGATTCTAAAAAATCTAAAGGATTTTTCTTTTTTAGTCGAGATGACAGTCTGAAACAATCTAGAGTTAATAATTAAGTATTAATTGTTTACAAAAGATCGTCAGTATCCAAAATCTTATCCAGTTTTTCATCCAAGTCTTTTAGATCCATTTTTTTAGCCTCCTTCTTAGCTTCTTCCTCTTTCTTTTCTTCAGCCTCTTCCTCGGCAATTTTCTTTTCAACCATCTTCTTTTCCGTTTGCTCTTTTTCCTGCTTAATCTCTTCGGCTGATTTTTTAACTTTAGCTATAATTTGATGGCGTAAAATTTCGCTGGACATACGCAAATTTTTATCTATTTTTTTTAACTGCTCGCCGTTTACGTCAAACTCAATTAAAAAATAATAGCCGAAGGAAAAGCCTTTAATTGGGTAATGCATTTTCTTTTTCCCCCAATCCTCGCTGTAAGTTATAGCGCCACCGTTATCAACGATCAACTTATTTATTTTGGCGTTGATCGGTTTTACCTCCTCTTCGGTAAATTGATTAGAAACGATATAAAGCATCTCGTAATGCGGCGTTTCTGATGATTTAATTCTGCTCATAATCTTTATATAACTTTAATTAATAATTTAAACCAAAAAAACCCCCAGATATTCTTTAACCTTAGGGATTAATTAAGAATACCTTTAATTCCTATCTGTTGTAGGAATTTGTCCCGCCTAGGTGGGATCTGGAAAAGGTTGCTTAGTTGTACAAGCAATGTAACATAAAGCCAAAAAAAATGCAAGTATATACATGCTCTAATTGACATAAATAAATTTATATGGTAATTATTTGTACAAGAAATCACGAGAAGGATGATTGTATGGATCTAAAAGATTTGGTTGGAACGTCTTTAACTGAATTTTCAGTTCTAGAGTACACGGAAGTATTCCGTGTCGATGAGGATGGCCACAAGAGAACAACGCTTGGTTTTTTCCAAGACGATTCCATCGCTATCGCTTGGAAAAACCTGCAGAAAGATTCTAACTTTTGCCAAACGCAAAAGGCGCTAGTTCTCACGGATGGTACAAACGGCTTTATGATTGGACCGACCATCGAGATTCTTAACGATGAGAGGGCCACGCTTGCAATCAGAAAGGGTGCCCTAGACAAGCTCAGCCCAGAAGAAAAAAAAGTACTGGGCCTATGATCATTTAACAGATATTAACGCTCGGAAATGGAGCTGCTCCCTTATCGGCAGCTCCTATTTTTTATTAAAAATACACAAAATTCTGAGCTTATGGTAGAGTTATATTATTAATATTACGATTATCAAAAATTATGAAATACTTTTTTATACTTGGTTCTAATCCAGCTCTATCAGCCGCAGAAATCTGCGCACTTTTTCCTAGAACAGAGATTATTCTAGTAGGCAAAGAGACTGCCATTTTAGAAACTGAGCAAAAAATAGAACCAGACGAATTAATCACGCGTATGGGCGGGACAATCAAAATCGGCGAAGTTTTATTTTCGGAAAAAAAATTAAACTTTGATGCCATACAAAAAAAATTACAACCGAATCTTATTCAAAAAGAATCTGGCAAATACAATTTTGGCATTTCGTATTATGGAGAAAAAAATGTTAACCCGCATGGGCTGGCTATGAACATAAAAAATTATTGGCGAGAAAAAAATGTAAATAGTCGCTGGGTAACGAGCAAGGAAAAAGTTTTATCAAGCGTAGTCGTTGAGCAAAACAAATTAATTTCCAAAGGTATCGAAATTATTATTATCGAAAATGAAAATCAATTTTTAATCGGAAAAACTTTAGCTGTCCAACATTTTAAAGAATTATCTTTTCGTGATTTCGGTCGACCATCTCGCGATGATCGTTCTGGTATGATACCGCCAAAACTCGCCCAAATCATGATCAATTTGTCAAAATCCGCAATCGATAATCCACAATCCGCAATTATCTATGATCCTTTCTGCGGCTCAGGCACGATTTTAACCGAAGCGATGTTGATGAGCTATGCTAATTTAATTGGTTCTGATAGTTCACCAAAAGCCGTGTCCGATACAGAAAATAATTTAAAATGGATAGCCAAAAACTACAATATTGCAGACATTAAATCAAGAATATTCCAATCTGGCGCTAGTTCGATTGCGCAAAAAATTAAAGCTCACTCAGTCGACGCGATAATTACCGAGCCGTATCTTGGTCCACAACGAGGCAATGTTGACCCGCAAAAAATAAAAGTTGAACTGGAAAAACTTTACTCGGAGGCAATCCAACAATTTTCAAAAATACTGAAAACAACCGGTGTTATTATTATGATCTGGCCAATTTTCAAAAACGAAAAGCAAGACATTAAGCTCTCACCAAATATCAAAGGCTTTAAAATTGTTTCGCCAATCTCTGCTCAGATAAAAAGACAACTAGCTTTAACTAGCCGCGATACAATAATCTACGGTCGCCCTGGACAAAAAGTCTGGCGCGAGATAGTAATGCTCAAAAAATAGCTTGTCATCCCCGACCTGGTCGAGGATCCAAAAAACTGTTAAGAATTTCTTGATTCCCGCTTGCGCCTGCCTACCGGTGGGCAGGCGGGAATGACATTCTAATATTTTATCTGTTTATTAAAAAATGACAGATATCCCCGTCTTGCACAATATAATCCTTACCTTCAATTCTGACCAAACCTTTTTCACGAGCTGCCGCTTCGCTGCCAGCTTCAATAAATTTCTGCCAATCCATCACTTCAGCTCTAACAAAACCTTTTATAAAATCCGTGTGAATTACGCCAGCCGCCTCCGGAGCCTTAGTTCCGTTTTTTACTGTCCAAGCTCTAGTCTCGTCAGTACCAGTTGTAAAAAAAGTGATAAGACCTAAGAGACGATAAGCAGCTTGAATTAATTTGTCCAAACCACTTTGCTCAAGTCCTAATTCTTTTATAAATTCTGCTTGCTCATCTTCAGCTAAATTAGCAATCTCCTCTTCTTGCTTAATATTTAAATACAATACTTCTCCGTCCCAATTCCTTTTGGATATTTTATTCGCATCTTTTACGTTAACAACGTATAGCAAAGGCTTAGCCGTTAATAAGCACAAGTTTTTCATTATTATTTTCTCTTCATCATTAAGTTCTAAGTCCCTGGCTGGTCGGCCGGAGTCTAAATTAACTTTTATTTTTTCTAATAACTCTTTTTGCTTTAGAACATCTTTGTCGTGTCCCTTCGCATCTCGACTGGCTTTTTCTAGTCTTTTATTAACCGTCTGCAGGTCAGCAAAAATCAATTCCATACTGATTGTCTCTTTATCGCTCTCAGGATCAATTTTACCGTCAACGTGAATAATATTACTATCCTCAAAATCTCTAACCACTTCGCAAATCGCATCGCACTCGCGGATGTTGGCTAAGAACTGATTGCCCAAACCTTCGCCTTTATGGGCATCTTTAACTAGGCCGGCAATATCGACAAATTCAATCGTAGTCGGAATAATTTTAGCCGGCTTGGAAATCGCGGCTATTTTTTCTAAGCGCTCGTCCGGCACCTTTACCACACCAACGTTAGGATCGATGGTACAAAAAGGATAATTAGCCGCATCTACTTTTTTCTTGGTTAGGGCATTAAATAAAGTTGACTTGCCGACGTTTGGCAAACCCACTATTCCAATTGATAAAGACATAAATCATGATTAAAAATATAAGGATATAATAGCAGAGAGATTTTATATTTTCAAGATTAGCTTAAATCTCAATTAAAATTTTCGGGTCTACAATTTACAAATTTTCAAAACAGTACTTCTGGCCGAACAACTTAATAATGCTCTAATAAAAAACAGAGGAAGATATTGTCTTAAATTCTTTAACTTGTATTTAATCTTTCTATAATATATTATAAATGAACAATTATTAATAATTTTAAACTAAACATATGACTATTTTAGTTGTTGAAGACGAGGTAAAAATTACCCGTTTTATAAAAAAGGGCTTAGAAATGGAGCACTATACAGTGGATGTCGCTTACGACGGCCAAGAGGCTTTAGACAAGGCCGAAATAAATAATTATGACCTAATAATTTTAGACATTCTTCTGCCAAAAATTGATGGGGTGGAAGTTTGCCGCAAATTGCGCGAGGATAAAGTAGAAACACCAATTATTATGCTGACCGCTAAAGACACGATCGATGACCGCATAAAAGGATTGGATGCCGGCGCTGACGATTATTTAGTTAAACCGTTCGCTTTTGGAGAGCTGGTGGCTCGCATCCGCGCCCTGCTTCGCCGAGAAAAAACTGTTAATACCACTAAATTACAAGTTGGCGATTTAATTTTAGACCCTGCTACTCACGAAGTCTTCCGCAACGGCAAGGAAGTCCAGCTATCCAGTAAAGAATATCGTTTGCTTGACTATATGATGCGCCGGCCGGGTCATGTCTGCACGCGCACCATGATTGGCGAACATATTTGGGGCTACAATTTTAAAGATGACTCTAATGTTATTGATGTTTATATAAGTTATCTCCGCCGGAAAATTGATTCCGGTTTTAACCGAAAGCTTATCCACACAGTTCGTGATGTTGGCTATAAAATCCAAGACAAAAGCGCCAATAACCACCTAAATAACAAAAAATAAAATGGATGTTTTACATTCTCTAAAACAAAAGCAAGCAGAAATCAGCTTTACCAGAAGCTTAAATAAGACCTTAGACAAAATTTTAGATAAAATTGAACTAGCTAAGGGAAATTTTAATATTGCTGACATTTACAAAAACATCTGCCAAGGGCTAACAGCAATAAATATTCCTTCTCTAATAGCGATTTACGACCAAAGAAAAAAGTCTATTTTTATAAAAAATTATTGTCCGAGCGCTGAAGACGACGGTCTGATGGCTAACATAATTGAAAATGAATTAATCGACAGAGAAATGCCGCTGTCACCTTTACGATTTTATCAAATGGCTTTTAACAACAGCTATCCTTTTTTTTACAAAAACAGATCAAAAGATTTACTGCATCGTTATCCGCAATACAAAAGCAACCTGGGAAAAAAAGATTTTAATTCTATAGTCGCTCCTCTTGTTTTGCGGGGCGAAGCTATAGGCGCTATTGAGTTATTTTCTCCCGCCCTTAACGAAGCTCATTTAACAATTATTAATAATTTTACAAAAAGCCTGGCCAAAAGCATAGCCAACATCATACTTTATCAAGAAATAAAAAAATCTGAAGAAAGATATTGGGATTTATTTGACAATTCTTATAACGGCTTGATTATTTTTAATAAAAAAAGAAAGTTCTTTGTTGAGACTAATAATAAAATTTCCCAACTAGCCGGCTATACTCGCGATGAATTTCAACAAATTAACTATTTAAACTTGTTCACCCATGAAGAAAAGAAAAAAATTGAGCAGCTGATAGAAAACGGCAACCGCGATTTAATAGAAACAAAAATAGTCTCTAAAAACGGGGGAAATAAATTCGTCGAGCTGGCAATTACGCCAACTAATACTAATTACGAATTGTTGCTCAGCTTTAATGATATAACTGCCGAAAAAATAGCCGAAGAAAAGTGCAAAGAGCTGGATGAACTTAATCGGAGAATCCTAGACACTTCTCCCATCAGCATAGTTGTGCTGAATAGAGACGGCCAAATAATAACCGCTAATAGCTACGCTAAAAAAATTCTCAATCTGTCAAAAGAAAATTTATTCACGGACAACCTGCTAGCGACTGAAGAAATATCAAAAAATGAAATTCTCAAAAATTTATATAAAAAATTATTAGCCAAAGGCAGCCCTTTCCACTACGACGATTTAGCTTATTGGTCAAATACAGAAAAAAAAGAAAAACACTTTGATATAGTAGCCGTACCACTTTTAAATAAAGATCAGGAGGTTGAGGGGGCGATTTCAATGGCGATTGATAATACTGACGCCGTTGTAGCCAAAGAAAAACTAAAAGAGCTAAACCGCCATTTGGAGGAAAAAGTAAAAAAACGCACCGAGCAACTAGCTATGATTAATGAAGAGCTTGGCAAAATATTAGAGCTAAAACAAAAATTTATTTCCGATGCCTCACACGAGCTGCGAACGCCCTTGACCGTTATCCAGGGAAATCTTGATCTGGCTATGCAAGAATTGCAAAAAATGGGGCGACGAATTCCGGAAATTTACAAA
The DNA here is from genome assembly GCA_022705905.1 of Patescibacteria group bacterium. Taxonomy (GTDB): domain Bacteria; phylum Patescibacteriota; class Patescibacteriia; order Patescibacteriales; family UBA12075; genus JAKJDO01. The sequence continues at coordinate 4,712 of JAKJDO010000003.1, read as the reverse complement.
CTGATCCGCAAAGAAGTAGAACAAATGACCAGCATACTGACAGATTTAACTATGCTAACCAACGCTGGCACTAACACAGAAAAATTAAAATACGAAAAAATTGAATTAGGAGTCTTAACCTCATCAGTGGAACAGTCGTTGCGCGTTTTGGCTAAGAAAAAAAATATTACCATTGAAGTTAGAGAATTAGAAAAACCGATTGTCATTTATGGCGACGAATCAAAACTAGAAAAGGTATTGCTCAATTTAGTGCGTAATGCCATTAAATACACAAATAGAAACGGATTAATCGAAATCTGGACGGACAAAGATAATGAAGGGGCGCGCATAAATGTTAAAGACAACGGTATCGGCATCCCGGAAAAAGATCTGCCCTATATTTTTGAAAGGTTCTATCGGGTCGATAAAGCTCGGTCGCGCAATGAAGGCGGCACTGGTCTCGGCCTTTCAATCGTCAAATGGGCCGTTGAGGCGCACGGTGGCAAAGTTACAGTAGAGAGCGAATTAAACCGAGGTTCTCTTTTTACGGTTCATCTTCCAACAAAAAGATAGTGATAAAAAGTTTTCAACATTGACTTTTAGTCTAGAGTGTGCTATACTTAAAATATAATAATCTATTGATTATTATAAATATAAAAACAAAAACAAAATGGAACAAACAAATCTGGAGGTAACTCAAGAAGTTACTCCCACCAAGCAGGCCTTTGGCGAAGATTTTGCTTATTTAGCAATATCGGCCATAGTGCTAACTGCTTACACAGCGATTAATCTTTCATTATTCATTGTGTAAAGCATTTGCCATAAACAAAAGCACCTCGAGTAATCGGGGTGTTTTTGTTTATTTTGAGCTTTGTCTTAATCAAGCTGATTAACAACAACTTTATTCGCAGTGATGGTTATATATCCGCAAGGACTCTCTACCCAGCAGCCCGAATTAAAATATTCCGTCCCCCGCTTTTTTGACTGGTAAAATTGATGGGTATGACCGCAAAAAACATAATCGCAATTTAACATTTGCGCTAAACGCAAGGCTCCTCTTGCCACATCCAAAGAATTTCTTCGCCATGTCTTACTGCGATTTCTAATCAAATTAACTAAAAATTCAGTTTTATCAACTCTTTTTAAAAAACGGTAAGTAACAAAGGCAACATAGCTAATAATCATATTGTTGTGCAAAAAACGGTCAAACTGATGGCCATGGATTGCTAAAAATTTTTTTCCATTTTCTTCCCAGATATATTTATTAACCACCTTAACGCCCAGCAAACGGGAAAGAATGTTCGCAGCTGCGTCATGATTGCCGTGCACCCAAATTACTTCCGATTGTTTTGATAATTTCCTAAATTCCGACAAAATATCCCAATGCTCTGAATTAAATCTTTGAAAGTGCAAACCGTTAACAATATCACCATTTAAAATTAGCCTCCTGAATTCGTACTTTCTAATAACGCCTAATAATTTGCGACAACGAGTAGTGCTGTCTCCCAAATGAGAATCGGAAATAATCAAGGTGTCAATTTTAATTTTAGACGATTCTTGTTTCATAATTTTGTCTAATCAAAAATAAATAAATCATCAATCTTGACTTCTAAAGCCCTGGCAATATCGTACGCTAGCTTAAGTGACGGATTGTATTTTCCCTGTTCTAAAAAAACAATCGTTTCACGACGAACACCAACTCTATTGGCCAATTCTTCCTGAGTTAAATTATGTTTAGCTCTTAATTCTTTTATTTTGTTAGTCATAGTATTTATTCGCAAGGCACGGTTGGCGCGGGAAAGTCTGGGCGTCCGCGTCCAACCCATTCACCGTTTTGGCAGATCCAGTCATCTTCACCCGAAAACAATCTGATGCTGGCGATTGCTAAAACTAAAAACAGAATCAAGACAAAAACAATATATACTAATTTTTTATCCGTCAAACTAATTTTATTATAATAACGAAAAATCACGCCGTAAAGAAGCATTAAGAGACAAGTGGAAAATGCTAAAGTAACGGCGATCGGTTCATAAGCAGGATTTCTGTCTCGAAAAGCATAAAGAATAAACATACCAATGACGGCTATCCAGGAATAAATTTGTATAGCTAGAAGCGCGGATTTTCCGCCGGTCAAATAATCCCGTTCGTCAGCAATAATTTCGGTAACTCGACGACGTAGCATTATTAAAAGTAGCAAAGAAGCAAGCAGCAAAATAATTGGTGGAATAAAACTTTTCAGAACGATCGCCTGGCTAAATACAAATGCTAAGACAAAAGTAAGGGCTAATTTTATTCTTTGGTATTGTTTTAAGGTCATGTTTTTGAGATTAAATGTTAAATATATCTATCTTTATGTTATATTATTCTAACACATTTGTCAATAGTAATTTAAGAAAATAAAAAATCCGCTAATATTAGCGGTAAAAAATGAATAGATGCTAAACATAATCAGTTTTATTCTTTTGCCCCTTCTTTAAAAATTATATTCATGCCAGACTAGCCATGTAACAAACTAAAAATCAGAAAAAACCTGTTTTGATCTGCTACTATATAAACCTATCTTAATAATCCGCTTACAAAAATGCCGATATAGTATGGCCAAAGCAAAATCGCCAAAACGCCTTTCCAGAACGAAAGGTGCAAAAAGCCGATTGTAAATAGCCAAGCGGCAAACCACGAAAAAGCAGTATAACTGCAATTCTCTACTTTTATCTTGTTCATATTTTTATTATATATTTACAATTGTATTGTACCATTTTCTCATTTTCTCTTAAAGCAAGTGGCATTAATACAAAAATAAATAGCGCCTCTTAGTGGCGCCATCCTCTTTCAGGGTGGCTACTGGGGATCGTCCTGTCATCCGACAGGATAAAGACCGGTTCACTTTAATAAAATAAAAAAGTATCAAGGGGGTGGCCAGAGGGAATTGAACCCTCGTGTCTGGGACCACAACCCAGTGTTCTACCATTGAACTATGGCCACCACCTTAATACCTTTTTTATAAAAAATTAACTGCTGCTTGTCCCGCTGAATTGCGGGAAACTATAGCCACCATTATTTATTTTTATCTATAAATTATAAAAATATACTTTATGATTTTTATTAACTTCAATTATTTTCGCTGGTTGCTTGGTCGGTAAAGGAAATTGATAGCTAATAATCTCTGTGCCTATTTTACATTCATCCTCAAATTTTTTTTCTATTCTCTCCATAGTTCTTCTGTTAAGATAACAATAAATTTCGTTCGCATCGCTCAAATTAACTTTAAAAATATTCTTTTTAATAATTTTAATTTTACTCTCAGTCAAGCTCAGTTGTAATTTAGCGACAAAATAAGGCCAAAAAGAATATTCAATGCCAATCAATTTCGCTTTCGGAAATTTTTCTTCAATGGCTTTCAAAAAGCCTGCCTTGCCGCAGCCTAGTTCGTAAACAGTCGCGCCTTCTTTGACATCAAGCTCGTTAACTATTTTATTAATTACCTCTGATCTAGTTGAGACGTAAGGAGCAAAACCACGAAATAAGATATTAAAAAATTGGACAACAAAAAAGAGCGCAAAGACGATAAGGAATATTTCGATAATCGTCATAATTGTGAATGAAACCCACATAGATTTAATAAACTAGTTAATTAAACCTCCTAATTTTATTATATCTTATTGTACGCCCGGGGGGAATCGAACCCTCATAACCAGCTTAGAAGGCTGGTGTTCTATCCATTGAACTACGGGCGCCCTACTTCATTAAAATTTCGTAGGGCAAGCATATTATCACGCAAACTTTTTTATATTGCTTGTCCTCCGAAGCTTTAGCGAAGGAGGAAACTACGGGCGCATTACCATAATATAAAAGAAAGTTGCCTTTTATCTGGCAACAATTGTATATTAACAAAAATTAGGTCTCTTGTCAAATAAATACCTAGGTTTAGCACTTTTTCTTTGTTTGCTGTAGAACGCTTGCTTTTTAAAAGCTTTTCTGCTATTATTAGCTAGTAATAAATTAAATAAATAATTAATGTACCCTATCTTGGAACTGGTGTTGTCGTCCAATTCTCGGTTAGGGAAAAGAAAAAGATGCTAGACAAAAAAAACAAGCAAAAAATTATCAGCAAATTTAAAGTGCATGACAATGACACTGGCTCAACGCAGGTGCAGATCGCTATCTTGACTGAAGAAATCAGATTATTATCCGATCACCTCAAACAGCACAAACACGATCATTCTTCACGTCGCGGTCTTCTAAAAAAAGTTGGCGAACGACGCAGATTATTGAAGTATCTACAAAAGGAAAATGAAGAGTCTTTCATGGAATTGGCTAAAAAACTAAAATTAAAAATTGCCAAAAAAATGATTGATGACGAAGAAGAGAGAATTCGCAAAGAAGAAGAATTAGATAAACGTCATTTGGGCGTTGCTGAAGAAGAGGAGGAAAACACGGAAGAAGCGGCTGAAAAAGAAGAGGAAGAATAAAAACGAAGCAGAAAGTTCGTAAAGTTTATAAAGTTATAAAAAATTTTTTATACAGCGCTTTATAACTTTCAACTTTATAACTTTACAAACTTATTACATGACAAAACACAAAGAACAACGAGTAGGCGTATTAGTCGATGTGGCTAATATGTACCACTCTGCTAAAAATTTATACAAAAGAAGAGTTAATTTCGGTGAGATATTAAAGCAAGTAGTGGCGGGTAGAAAACTAATCCGTGCCACTGCCTATGTTGTAAAGACCGA
>JAKJDO010000007.1 GCA_022705905.1 Patescibacteria group bacterium | reverse complement strand
GCCTGCGTTTCAATAATTGGCAAAGCCGTAATCGAACCGCCACCGTTTTCTTTGTTTAATTTACAAGCTCTTTCTAAAAGTCGAGAATGCAAATAAAAAACATCGCCCGGATAAGCTTCACGTCCTGGCGGACGTCGCAGCAACAAGGAAATTTCGCGATAGGCAACGGCATGTTTGGATAAATCATCATAAACAATCAAAACATCCTCGCCTTTATCTAAAAAATATTCAGCCATAGCACAACCGGCGTAAGGCGCAATATAATTCAATGAAGCTGGATCGGAGGCGCTAGCTAAAACAATAGTTGTGTATTCCATAGCTCCCTGTTCTTGCAATTTACCGACAATTGATGCTATTTTCGATTCTTTTTGACCAATAGCGACATAAACACATTTCATGTTCTGTCCTTTTTGATTAATTATTGTATCAATCGCAATGGCAGTTTTACCGATCTGACGATCGCCGATAATCAGTTCGCGTTGTCCACGGCCGATCGGAACCATTGAGTCGATGGCTTTAATTCCGGTTTGCACTGGCTCTCTAACACCCTGCCGAGTAATAACGCCCGGAGCAATTTTTTCAACTGGGTAAAATTTACTAGTTTCAATATCGCCTTTCCCGTCCAAAGGTTCTCCTAAAGGATTGACCACTCGACCAACCAAAGAATCTCCTACCGGCACTTCCAAAATTCTTTTCAAACACTTGGCTTCATTGCCTTCTTTGATTTTTACATAATCACCTAAAGCTACAACACCAACTGAATCTTCTTCTAGATTTAAAGCCACGCCATAAACCGGACCAGCTTCAGTTTTTATCTCGATCATTTCCGACATCATAGCGTCTGAAAGCCCAGTTACACGAGCGATACCGTCACCGACTTCGATGACACGACCCACAGTCTCTTCTTTAGTCTGTGATTTAAAATTGATTATTTGTTCTTTAAGCTGTTCGATAATAAAATCTTTTGTTGTACTAGACATAAAATTAAAAGTTAAAAAATCAAAATGTAAAATGACAATGTAAAATTAAAAAATAATTTCGCATTTTAAACTGTCATTTTGAATTTTAATTTTTGCATTTTGCATTATTTTTTTAAAATTTGTTTTAATTCTTCTACTTTATTTTTTAAACTAAAATCCAACACCTTGTCTTTATATTTTATAACCATACCCCCGATTAGTTCTTTTTTAACTTCTTTTTCCAAAACGACTTCTTCGGCTTTAGTGACTTCTTTGATAAAATGGCTAACTAGATTAAAACTGTCATTTTCCAGCTCTTTAGCGCTGATAACTTTGGCTCTAACTATATTATTTTTACTGTCAGCCATCCTCTCGTATTCATCAATAATTTCTTGCGCTTTAGACAAACCATTATTCAATGCTAAAACACGGACAAATTCTCTTATAACATCTCCTATTTCTTTTTTGCTTTTTCCTTCAGTCAAATCCAACAAAGCTTCAGCATATTTTTTAGAGCTTCTTTTCATAACTATTTCTTTAATGACTTTTTGATAATTTCCTTGTCTACTTTATTATCAACTTTTTCTTCTAGCACTTTAGCGACTGACGAAGTAACTAAATCCGCTACTTCAGCTTTTATTTCTTTTAAAACCTTAGCTTTTTCTTGTTGGATTTTAGCCTTTTCATCATTAATCACTTGGCCGATTTCTTCACGGGCTTTAACGATTGCTTCTTGCTTTTTCTTTTCCGCGTACTGGTTGGCCTTTTCCATAATTCCCTCCGCTTCTTTGCGAGCATCTGCTATTACCTTTTTGTAATCTTCTTCGGTTTTTATTAACTTATCATCTATTCTTTTAGCGTCTTCTAAGCTTTTTTCAATTTTTTTAGTTCGATCATTCATTACTTTAGTCAATGGTTTTAACACAAAAAAATACAACACTACAAAAACGATCGCAAAGTTAAACGCTTGCGCGATTAACAGTTTTACATCAACATGAAAAGCTTCAATTATAGTATCCATAATATATAATGCAAAATGTAAAAATCAAAGTGTAAAATTTTTGTAGTTATTTCGCCCCGAGAACTCGGGACTCAATAATTTTTAATTTTGATTTTTAAATTTTTAATTTTTAACAATCTTACCTCTGCCCCGACTTAATGCGGGGCAATCCGTCAGACTATTACTTAATACTGAAAGCGATAACTAAAGCGTAGATGGCAACTGCTTCAGCAAAAGCAATGGCAAGCAACATAGTGGTTAGAATTTTGCCAGAAGCTTCTGGATTTCTGCCGATGGCTTCCATGGCTTTAGCGCCAATCATACCAACGCCTAAACCAGGGCCGATAGCACCGAGACCGATAGCGAGCGCTTTAGCGATCATTACGTATCCTACTTCCATAATTTTAAATTAAATTAATTATTAATAACTTAATGTTCTGCATGACTCAACATCGTCAAATACGACAAAACTAACAGTGAAAAAACAATCGCCTGTACCAATCCAACCAATACTTCTAAAAACATAAAAGGTAGAGGCAGACCAAAAGCAAGCATAGCCGACATTGACGCGAGTAGTACTTCGCCAGCAAAAATATTGCCGAAAAGTCGAAATGACAAACTAACAACTTTCGCAATTTCACTAATTATTTCAATTAAACCAACAAAAACATTGATTGGATTAACCATTAAAACCATCGGATCCTGACGCACCTGTTTAGGAATAGCCAAAATAGTTTTAATGTTAACAAATTTGTTGAAGTGATTCCAAAGTCCAATACTAATAACTCCAAAAATATGACTGGCGACCACGCCGATAGTTGCTAAAGCCAAGGTGGTATTTAGATCAGCAGTCGCACCCCGGAAATAAGGAATGAATATTTTTTCACCGTGTTCGCTAACAACTTGCCCGATCGAACCGATGCCCGGCAAAAGCCCCATCCAGTTATTCAATAAAATAAAAATAAAAAAAGCAAAAATAAAAGGAAAAAATAGCAGCGACTTTTTAGGCGAACCGGTTACCGAATCAAATAATTCTAATAAGTATTCATAAATCGCCTCAACGGCGCATTGCAGTTTTCCTGGAATAGTCTTTATCTTCTTTTTAAACATCGCGCCAAAAATAACAATGATAAAAACCACTAACCAAGAATTAATAAGTGAATTTGTAATAGTAAAACCGCCGACATGTGCGATCGGCTCAGCGTAAATTGTATTTTCTTTAATGATTTCAGTTTTTAGCGCTGCTTTGTGACTAGCTTCTGTCATATTACTTTTTATCCTTTTTACCCTCTTCTTCTATTTTTTTAAACTCTTTTTTAGCGTTATTTATAATGCCGTACATTGATGCTATAAAGGCAATGCCGCTACATAAAATCAATAGCCAAGGAGCTGTATCAAATTTTTCATCCAACCATTTCCCCAGAAATAATGATACGATCAAAGGAATGGCAATCCAGCCGGAAATGCGCAAAAACATCTGCATCGGTTGCCACCACCAGACTTGTTTATGGTCATTGTTAGCATCTTGTGACATAAATTTAAAAGCACAAAATAGCCTCTCGTTTACCAGGATAATGAGGTTAAAAACGGAGGCACGACAATATTATTTTCGAGGAAAAAGCGATAAAAAATCTACAATATTTTTCCCCTATTTTTATGTTAACTTAAATTACCAAATTGTCAACCCTTCAATTTTTTAAATAAGTAAAAAATATTTTATCTAATATTAAATAATTTTATAGCATTTTTAGCCGTTATTTCCGCTGCTTGTTCTGAAGATATATTTTTTATCTCAGCAATTCTGTCAGCAACACATTTAACTAAGAGAGGTTCATTTCTTTTACCTCGGAACGGCTCGGGCGTCATATATGGACAATCTGTCTCGACCATAAATTTGTCAGTAGGCAGTTTGCGAATTAAATCGTCCCACTGCTGACTGAAAGTAATCAAACCAGTAAAGGAAACCAAAAGCCCAAAGTTGAAGTATTGCCAAGCCAGATCCTCGTCGCCAGAAAAACAATGCATTACCCCCCAGGGCTTGTCTTTCGGTAATAAATGTTTATATTCCTTTTTAAAATCATTGATTATTTTAATAGTATCATCATGGGCATTACGACAATGAATGATCACCGGTAATTTATTATTAGCAGCCAAAAGTAATTGTTCATAGAAAATTTCTTGTTGTTTTTTCTTGACTAAGTTTACATCATCACCTCTGTCTATATGAAAATAATCTAAACCGATTTCGCCGACTGCTACTGTTTTTTCAAATTTCGCCAGCTGGTCGTATAAATCATAATTAAACTCTTCGCTGCGACTGACAAAATCGTAATCATCGCCATGATTTTTAGTTGAGAAAAGATGGATCGGATGCAAACCAATGGCAGCATAAACGCCTTTCTCGTATTTATTCGCTAAGTCTAGAGCGCGCTTAGATGTCTTGTAATCAGTGCCAACCAGAATCATCCAAATTTTCTCGGCTAAAGTATTTTTTATCACTTCATCGGCGTCTTCTCTAAAAGCGTCGAAATTTATATGGGCATGAGTATCTATTATCATATTTATCTTATAATTCTAGCTCCTAGACCGTTTGCTTTTACATTTCTCAAATCAACTATCTTCGATGGTTTGGTTTTTTTTATTTCACCAATGTCAATTATTAAATCAGGTTTTATGTCTTTAAAATATTTATCCAAATCAACTAGATGGGCTAACGGCTGCCTGCCGGTAATATTAAGACTGGTAGAAATTATTGGTTGATTAATCTTTTTTAACAATCTCAACAAAAAATCATTCTTTGGCAATCTAACAGCTAAACTCTCGTCTTCTCCCAATATTTCTTTTGGCAAACTGCCTTTACTTTTTAAAATAAATGTTGTCGGTTGCTTGCTGTATTTTAATTCTGAATTTTGAGCATCTCTGGTTGTCGACGGCCAGACATTGCGAATGTGCTTTTCTTGCGCCTTTGAGACGTAGCACAACTCGTGTAACATACAATAACTTTTTATCAAGACAATTAGGGGTTTGGGTGGGACAATTCTCTTTATCTTAAATACTTTATTTACGGTCTTTTTATCAGCGGCTAGACAGCCTATTCCGTAAACCGTATCAGTTGGATAAACAATCACTTTCCCACGTCTTAAGCTATCGACAATTAAATCCAAATCTTCATTTTTTATTTTTTTTAAATTAACTTTAATTTTTAGCATAACCCTAGATCAATGATTGTACTTTTTTTAATACTTCTGGCAGCAATGGCAATAAAAGATTGGCCATTTTGAGTAAAAACGGGGCGACTTTTGAATCAACTAAATTGTCGCCGAACCAATAACCGATTAAAGCATAACGAGACGCTACGTAAAGAATTAGTCCCAAAATCAATGAGCCAGTTATAAAACCTAAAATAGCACCGCCTAGACGGTTAAATGTCTTTAAAAAAGGGATGATAGAAATGATATTGAAAGCTCTATCGAGCAAATAAAAAACGAAGCCCGTCAAACGATTAAATAATGAAAATAGAAGAATAAAAACCAGAACTTTACCCAAATTATTATAGCCGAAAAAGAAGGCGTCCAACCATTCAGCAACTGACAAATAAAAACGGCTAGCTAAAAAAGCGCCGACTAAAACTCCTGTGAAAGTGCCGAAAGTTCTAATCAAACCGAAAAATAGGCCGTAAAAAACAAAACCAGCCAGAGAAATAAGTAAAACGACATCAAAAATAGACATATAATTATATTGTACTTAAAAAGGCGGGCGAAGCATTCGCCCGCCTTTATTATATCAAGTACTAACGTTTCGCGCCAGAATAAGTAATCGCCTGCATTATGTTCCACTCTTCTGTAGTTTGTGGCACCTGTCCAAAAATATCATTAAAAATCTCTATGCCTTTTTGTTCTGATCTTAAATTCCTATTTTCCGCTTTTTGTCTTAAGCCATAAGCCATAATAGTAACTGCGGCACTATCATTGGCGTTATTCATATCCGGCTCACGCTCGTAAACTTTAATAAAATTTTCTTTAGCGGTCGTTAAAGCCTCTTCGCTGATTTTACTAGGCCAACGGCCATTAGCTATTTTTATCACGTCGGCCAGCTCGTTATTATCACCTGGGAGTTTACCATAAGCTTCCTTGTATGAATTAATAACAGCTGCTCTTTCTCCTGCTCCTAATTTTTTTGTGTTTTCGTCAGCTCCATATGTAACAAAATTATTTATCGCACTCTGCATTGCTTCTGACAATTTATTCATCTCGTTAACTAGCTTACGTAAATATTTTAATTCAGCCTGCTGTTCTTTTACTAAATTTCTAAGCTCCTTCAGTTCCGCTAGAATTTCGCTCAATTGATTATTGGCTAATTTCTCAGCCTTTTCTTCTATATTTTTTATCTCTTCATCTTTCTTACACTCACCAAAATAAGCAAAGCTAACACCAGCTGCCGTAGCTACACATTTGTTAGAATAAGTCTTGCCATTCTTGCCGCAAATTGGATTGTACTCTAAAGTACAGGCTACCTTCTCTGTGCTTTCAAGACTGACTGCTATTTGATTACTATAAACACCGCACTTTCCACCCAGGTATTCACAAACCCGAACGTAATAAGTACCACTGCCGTCAAAAGCAGTTAATGTATCCGAAGTTGCACTAGAACTTGAAAGATAGTTATATTTATCACCACTGCGACAGGGGTAAGTCGGTTCAGAATTTTTCGACCAGACTACTTTAAAGCCCATCGAGCTATAGCCATCAACAGACCAACTAATATTTGCATTTTCTCCGCTCAAAGTAATTGAACTAACTTTACTGTTTGTAGAATTCGAGCTACTAGTGGTAGCGCTAGCGCTGACGGCCGCCAACATGACTAATAAAAAAGTTGATAAAATGGCAAACGCGCCCATTTTACTTTTTTTCATAATTTTTTGTTATTTAGTTAATAAAACCTCCTATTCTATAATACACACGAACACTAAAAAATGTTACCAGATTATATTCGAGGAAATAATGACTCACCTTTCTTTATTTCTTTAGCTGTAAAAACATCCTTTATTTTAGCGGCTGTTTCTGGCATAATCGGCAATAGCAAATCAGCACAAACTAATATATTCTGAGCTATTGGTTCTAAAACATTTTTAATCTTATCTGTGTCAGCCATCTTCCACGGCTGTTTAATTGTCAAAACCTCGTCGCATTTACGCAAAACTTCCCAAATAAACTTAATAGCCTCATCGCTTCTAAATAGCTCTATCTGCTCAACAACTTTATTTTTTAATTCTTCATTTTTTGCATCGACATTAATGCTAATTTCATTTTTTTCCAGCAAATTTGAAACACGGGCTACTAAATTGCCTAGACCATTGGCTAAATCGGCATTAAATTTATCGTCCATCCCCTGCCAGGTTATATCCATATCATCACTAAAAGTATTAAGCGATAAAAGCAAATAACGAGTCCCGTCAGTACCGTATTTATCTATCATTTCATAAGGACTAATGACATTACCGAGGCTTTTGCTCATTTTCTGGCCGTTGCTAGTTATAAAACTGTTTATATAAATTTTTTCACTGTTCGGTGAGCCAACAGCCATTAGCATCGCTTGCCACATGGCTGATTGCTGGCGCAAATTATCTTTACCGGCAACTTGCACGCCCGGCCACCATGAATTAAATTTCTCTTCATCATCAGGCCAACCGATGGCTGAAATATAATTAACTAAAGCATCAAACCAAACATACATTACCTGTTCGTCATCGTTAGGAATCGGCACGCCCCAAGGCATTTTTGACTTTAAACGCGAAATACTAAAATCTTCTAGGCCCATTTCTACAAACTTTTTTATTTCATTAAGACGAGTGGCGGGCACAACAAAATCGTGATTGTTTTTGTACAATTCTAACAATTTATTTTGAAATTCAGAAAATTTAAAAAAATAATTTTCTTCTTCGATAACCTCTAATTCACGGTTAGGATGTAGCGGACATTTGCCGTCAACCAACTCGGAATCAGTTTTTTCCAATTCGCAACCAACACAATATTTTATTTTATATTGTTTTTTATAAATATAACCATTCGCCATGGCTCGACGCCAAAACTCTTGCGCGGCTTTGATATGATGCTCGTCGGTTGTGCGGATAAAATTGTCATAGGACAAATTGAGCGCGTTTTTTAGCTTGTACCAACCCTCCACATGTTCGTCGCAATATTTCTGCACGTCCATACCTAGTTCTTGCGCTTTCTGATAAATTTTTAATCCGTGCTCGTCTGTCCCAGTATTAAAAAAGACATCATCGCCTTGAGCACGTTTAAATCTAGCCAGCGCATCAGCCCGAATAATTTCTAAAGCAAAACCGATATGCGGATCGGCGTTGATGTAGGGCAAGGTGGTGGTAATATAAAACTTTTTTGACATAAAAAATTTAAAGTTTAAAAATCAGACTGCAAAATGACAACGCAGCCTGCCTGCCGGCAGGCAGGAAGTAAAATTTTTTTATTTTAAATTGTTGTTTTTATTTTTGTACTTTAAACTACTTCCCAACAATAACCACAAACTCTCCTTTTTGATCATCTATATTTTCTTTAATTTTTTCAATTATACCTTCTATCTCTCCACGATAAACTGTTTCGTGCATCTTTGATAGCTCGCGACAAACTACGACTGAAGTTACCGAACTGCGCTTTACTCTTTTTTCTTTTTTGTACATCTTAGCATTCTCCTCATCAATTTCTTTATTTTCTCTTTCAATTTGCTTATTTATATTTTTTAATTCTTCCAATAATTTTATAATCCGATGTTTTGATTCGTAAACTACGACCGGATAATCACTGTCAACAATAGTATTAAGCATTGTCTGTCTACCCTTTTTATGTGGCAGAAAGCCCATAAAAATAAATTTGTCGGTCGGAATTCCAGAAATTGATAAAGCAGCGGTTATGGCCGATGGCCCTGGCACTGATTCAATTTTAACATCTTCACCAAATTTTTCCGTAACTGCTTGCACTAATTTTCCTCCCGGATCAGAAATGCCTGGCGTACCAGCGTCAGACACTAGCGCCAAGTCTTTGCCTTTAGATAATAATTCTAAGATATAATCAATTTTTTTTATATCTGAATGCTGATGATAAGAAATGGTTGGCGTTTTAATATTGTAATGACTTAACAGTTTCTGCGTTACGCGCGTATCTTCACACAAAATAAAATCAACCTCGCCCAATATCCGCAAGGCTCGCATGCTAATATCTTCGAGATTACCGATAGGCGTAGCAACGATGTACAATGTTGACATAAATAAAAAGATTATTGGGATTCTTACGATTTTTGAGATTGTTGTGATAATTTTATCCCAAAAATCCTAAAGATCTTAATAATCTCAAAAATCTTAATTTTATACCAATTCGTCTTTTCTTTCTTTAACGTATTTTGTCCATTCTTCGGCGATTTCTACAAATATCTTAAATGGAGCTTCAATGATAAAGTCTAATAAAAATACAAAAACGTTAATGCGCGCAAACTTTACACTTAACCATTTGCCGGTAGCAACTATCGGCACATAGAAAAAATCGGCAATAAAGGAAAAAATATTTTCTTTAGGCGGAATGATGACTAAATCTTTTATATTTTTTCTGATTCTGATGCTAAAGAAGCTAGCAAAAGCCAAAAAGAACAAGAAAATAATAATGCTTATCCAGCTGAATTGAATCTGATTTAGGATCCAAACGATTGATCCAAAAGTTAAAAAGAAAGTGATTGTATAGATAGAGCCGAAGATAGCATGCATAGTTCGACTTCTCTGAGACGGCTGTCTTAATTCAAACGGCTCTTTGCGCTCTCTTTCATTAAAAACGATTTCTTCAACTCCCTCTACCACTCTTAAACTGTTGTCTTGCGAGGGAAATTTAGTAAATAAAACCATCAAAAATAATAGCAAGGCTGGAAAGGTAACGTTTATTGCCAACGAAACATTATTGACGTCCTCGCCCAGCCACTTGGCAGCCGGGACTTCAAGTAAAACTGCAAAAACTGATTTAGTGATAAAAATATAAATAATACTGCGAACCGCCGCCCGCCATAACTTTCTTTTGTAATTAGCATAGCGGTCGTTATAAACTTTTTTTATCAAACGAGGAAAAGCTTTAGGATCTTTTTGAAAGCTTTCGTAAACACCCCGCGGATCTTCTTTGATAACCTCTATTAAAATGGAGAAAAAAATTGTATATCTGCCAATGATTCGGTTAAATTGCCCGGTCATTGGATGATCGATTTGATAATTTATTTTACGCCTTAAATCTGTAATATTTTCAGCAATTTTTTGGATATCTTGATCTGAAACTTGCTCCCACTGCGGTATTAATTCTCTGAACATAATATAGCTAAGCATGTCGCGGTCATACTTCAAAAAATTGCGGTAAATGCCGACATTAATTTGTGGTTCCTTGTCTTGTCGGTATGGCGAATCGCTAGGAATATCAATATTCCTGTCCAACAAACCATGCATCTGTTTAATCACTGCCCGCTCAATCTCATTTTGACAAAGATCTTCCTCAATTTCGCTAGCAGCTACTGATATTAGCCACTTAATCAAATCTCCCCATTCTCTGCTAACTTCCTTGCTCGTTATTGACGATGAATCTTTGGTTACTAGCTCCACCAACCTCTTTCTTAGTTTCAAATATTTTTCAATAATCGCCCCTACTTCGTTAATTTTGCTTTCCCTAATTTTATTATTAGATAAATAACCGGCCCTTATCAGCTCCACCAACAAATGCCTAGCTACATCATGACTGCTCACTTCTTTTGATGTCAAAGCTATAGAACCTTCAATTATGATTTGACGACGCAAAATTCTTTGAATAGCATTTTTCCTTAACAAATATTCTTCTTTATAGTCAACGCTGTTTCTAATCTTTTCGTAATAAAAAGCCATCTTTGACACCATTTCCGAAACGCGAAGTCGTGGCGCCTCGTCATCTTCCTTCTCCTCCTGCTTGTTTTTTTCGCGATAAACTAGCTGAAAAAGTCTTTTCATTTCTTCATTAACAGTCAAGGAAGTATCCGTTCTTTTTGATATCATTGGGTTGGTCATATTAAAATAAAATTTAATTTTTAATTGGCTTTAAAACTTCTACTTATTTTATCTTTCATTTCATTGCTCCATTTTTCCTGCCAATCACCAGGAATGACCCCCCAATATTTAACAACATAAACATAATCATCTTTGCCGGAAAATATTTCATCGCTATCGCCAACTAAAGCATTAAATTCTACATCAAACTCAGCGGAATCATTTTCTAATTTATTCCAATAATCTTGCTTAAATACGCGCACTACTATTGGCTTGGCATAACCTGAAACTTCTTGAAAATAATCAGTATCAGTTGTCGGCACAAAAAATTCAACATCAATATAATTAGCTTCGTTTTTTCTTTGTGTTTGATAGTAAATAAAGTCAGCCGGTAGATCAATAGCAAATTTTAAATCTCGGTTTTGGTAGTGGAATTGATTGTCGTCGCTCAAAACATTCATATCAACCTTCTCCCTTGAACAACCGGAAATAAAAATCGCTAAAAATAGAAAAACTACCCCTAAATACAGTTTGTTTAATTTCATAATTTTATAACTTGATCTTAAAATAATCTTTTAGCTCCTTTTTTAATTCCCAAAGTTTATAGCCAACATAAATAAAAGTGTAGGCAACCACCAAAATAATCATAGCGCAGGTCAACCTTAGCATAAAATCAGTCCAAGCCACCAACACTGCCAATAATACCAAAATCACGCCTGTACTAACATAGGTCCAGATCAAGCTATTAATTTTTTTGTTTACTTTGCTCAAAAATTTAATCATAACTTTAAAATGACCAGCTTAAAGCTGGGTATTATTTTATTTTATTTATAATATATTTATACTCACATTCTACAATATTTAACCCAAAAAATCAATACAAAGGTTAAAAAACCAAATAGCCTCGATGTAAAAATCGAGGCTATTATAGCTTATCTTTTTTTATAATTTATCTTGTTACTGAAATTAAGCCATTCTCTCCCTCGCAAGCCGAAATGGTAATAGCGCCGCTATCTAAAATTTTCAATGAATAGCCTGTTATATCTTCCGCCCCCCAATCGCCGCTGCTTTTAGGACTTACTGGTAAAACCCCTAATTTGCCGTTGCTTACTAGGCCATTTAAATTAATACACGCGGTTGTATTCCCGCCCGCGCAGGTAGCTGAACAGCCTGTTCCCGAACCAGACTGACTTGATGAAATCATATAGACCGTCCCGGTAGCCGCTGTATCAATAGCAGCCAGATAAGAACCCCTATTGTCTACTTGATCAACTTTGATTGCGCTTAAAATAGTGGAAACATCCGACCATCTTCTAGCGTCGCGCGAATCTCTAAAGCGAGTCAAGGGATCAAGGGCAACAAAAGTTGCGCCGGCGATAACCGCCACAATGGCGATTACGATCAGCAACTCAATGAGAGTGAAGCCTTTTGAATTTGCTTTTTTCATAGAGACTTTTAAATTTTATTAATTATTTTAACCTAAAATTAAAGAAAATATCTATATTATTAATTATAGCATATTTTTTGCTTTTTGTTAATCTTTTTCTTGGAGATATTTGCTGGCCGCCCAGCCGAATAATTCCGGCGACAACTGAATTTTTGACCACTCTCCTTGATTTTCTAGTAATTTATAAGCTTCTCCCGGCTTGACTGTGGTTACAATTTTAAAATTAACACCCGCCCCCTCTCGTATGTTTAAATAACCGACCTCTGTTTCTTCCACGACCACAAATTTAGCGTCGCTGGCTGTCGTTTCGTCAGAAGAAGTAGCTATAGTATCTGCGTTAGCGCCCGACGCTTCTGCGACGGTGGTGCTTGCTGAAATATTTTCATCTTGAACGACTGATAAATTATCTATTGCCGCCTGATTGGCCTTTATCTCTGCTTGCTGTTTTATTTTTTCCTGCTGGCGGTAATAAAAAGCAGCGCCAAAAATAATCGCTCCAATAAATAAAATTAATACTAAAATCTTCTTTAGGGATTTTGTTTTTTCTTCTTCACCATCCTCCTCATCAATAGACAGGTTATTGTCTAGTTGTTCGCGGTCTTCCTGTTTTTTATCCCAGCCTCCTTCTTCAACAAAAGGTATGACTGGATCTTCTTCGTCAATTTTTTTATCCATTCCACGCAAAGCCATCCCTATGGCGCCAATGAATTCTAATTTTTTACTGTCCAAATATTTTGATTCGCCTAAAAAGGCTGGTAAACCAAGATTAGCGGTAAAATATTCCGGTAAACCCTTCAATTGACTGGAGCCGCCGACAAAAAATAATTTCTCTACTTTCATTCTACTGCTATCTTCAAAATAGCCTAATGCCTCTTTTACTTCGCTGGAAATACCTTCTAAAATTTTTACCAGCGCCGGAAAAAAAGCCTCTTCTGTATTAGATAAACCAAATTCAATCTTTTTGTTTTCTGCTGCTTCTTCTTTCATTCCCGTTGCCTTAACAATTTCAGCGGTTAAATCTTCCCCGCCAATATCAATAGTATATTCATAAACAATTTTTTTTCTAAAAAAAATATAAAAGTTGGTGGTTGCTGTGCCGATATCAATAATACCTATTGGCTTTTTTGATTCAACGGCTAGACTGCGGAAATTAGCTAACGCCTCAATGTCAAAAGATTGCACGTCCAAACTAAGCTTATTAAAAAACTCCTGCCATTCAAAAACTATTCTCTTGGTAGCGGCCACAATTAAAAAATCTATGCCATCTCTATTATCTGCCAAAAGCTGATAATAAACCACCATCTCATTCTTAACAATCGGAATATTAGTCCAGGCTTCTTCTAAAATTATTTTATCCATCCTCTCCTTATCAATAACTTTTTCGTCTGGTAAAAATTTATATGAAAAAATATGAAAAAATGTTTGGCTCTCCGGAAAACCAAAAACTATCTTATTATCGGCGATCGGCTTAGGACTAGCTTCTCTAAAAGCCGCCCTTAGCGCTTCGGCTAGCTCAGCCTCTTTTATTATTCTGCCATTTTTAACAATACCGGGCTGCAAATTAACCCGGCCGAAGCTATCGACCGCTATTTTAGAGCCGACTTCTTTCAATTGAACAACTTCTATTGAATTGTCGGCAATATCAACACCAATTGATTTTTTAGGAATAAAACTGATCATAATTACTTTTCGCGCCAAGTATTAATTGTCAATATATCGCCAGCCAGACTGATGTTCGCTTCTATTCCTTGGCTGCAATTTTTAACTACGCTAACGGCGCTAATAATTTTATAAGTTGCGTCTCCTGATATATTTATTATACAATTTCCACTGCCTAAATCCAAGTTGCCGCCGCTATAATTATTGTCCATTTTCAGCCTTATTAGGACCTCCTCCATGCAGCCGTCAGCCAAAGCAAAAGCTTCTTCGCCGCATTGATAAGTATAACCCATATCCAATTCGCCTAGACCTAAAAATAAAATACTGCTAGCAACTATCAAAAATGAAGCTGTTAAAACAACAACTAAAAGCAACATAGCCACTCCTTTTTGTTGTCTTATATCTAACATAGTAAGTTATTTTTTTGTTAATATCATCTTCTTAAGCTTACAGCCGTTTCTAAATCTTCGCTATAATTATATTTTTCATTTTGATTAGCATTGCTATATTCAATTGTCAGGTTGATTTTTATATTTTTAATTGTGCTTGTCCCCGTTAAATCAAAAAATTTCAAATCAGTCACTTTAATCTGGCTGCTTGTAAACTGAACGGGCTCATTAACGCCTTCTTTAATTTGCAAGTAACCATTGTCTTTATTTAAACCAATGATTGTCGGTGTTTTGCTCTCGTCATCCATAGTCAAAAACAAAACTCCCGGATCAATGCCAAAGGTAGAAGAAGAAATATTAATATCTTTGGCGCTTCTAATTGTTTGGCTAATTAACTCTAATGCTATACGAGCATTCGCCTGCACTTCGCTTACAGCATAAGATTTATCTTGATAATCAAAAATAGCCAGACCAAAATACAAAAAACTGGTAATAACAACACCAACAATTCCGATATAAATAATTGTTTCCACTAAAGTAAACCCCCCACTCTTACGTAACACATAAAGCATATCACATAACAAAGCGTGTTTTATGTTATGTGCTATGTATTTCATGTTATGTGCTATGTATTTCATGTTATGTGGATTTATTTGTAGTTTACCCTCACCTCTTCTAAAATGGGGGCGTTATTTCCATCACCGACTAATTCAACGCGATATTGCGCCCATTGGTTCCAATTTAAATCTTTAGATATTAATTCACCATAATGATTAGTAAAATAAGTTCCGCCACCGCCAGCGCCGTACCAATCAGTCCAGGTTCCGGGCGCGCCACCAGCATCCGGTGCGGTTCTAACCTGCAAACGAACTTGGCAAGATGGCACACAAATAGGAATGTCTTCGTCCCAAGTAATTGCTTGTACCGGTGAATTATCAGTTAAATTATAGGCCGATGAAATTAAGTAGCCGGTAGTTTCGTAACCGCTGCTACCACCATAGTAACCAATTTTCACTTCATCTAATTGCACTTGTTGCGTGCCGTCGCTACTTAAAAATGCCTTGAACATAATGTTAGAGGAAGAAGTTGAAAACTTATCAATGTAAGTGTTTATTACTAATGCGATATTATAGTTAGCCGCGCTAGCCGCAACCCAGTTACTGCCATTCCAATACTGCCAAGTTGAACCGTTATTATCAGAGAGTTGATAATAAACTTCTCCTCCATTTTTATTTGCTGTTTCAGAAAAACCGCTCCAATACAATATGCCGGGAGATGAAAAAGCATTGGCTGGATTAATGATTGGTTTGTCTGACGGATATGAAATTACATTACCGTTCCAATTAAGCTGTATATTATCAAAGCCAGCCGTGTTTGTTCCTGATCCTGTGCCATTATTAAGAGTTCGACGGGCAACAATTTTTATGTAATAAGTTCCTGGAGAAGACAATCTGGAGGTCACATCAATATTGGATACGGTTGCCCAATTAGTAGTGCCCGTAATGTTCCGACTCCAAACTTCAGTGCCGAGTATGGGGTTGCCTGGCGCAGAGTCTGCAAAAACGTAAATATCATAAGAAGCTAGCCTAGAACTAGAATAAGAAGTTATACGCCAGTTAAAACTTACCGTTGCTGCAGCCATAATATTGGCATTGACTGTAAAAGCTTGTTGCCAAAAGCCAGAAGCCGTACCGCCATTACGGACAAACGGAATACTAATATTTACATAAGCCCCAGGATTACCGCCTGAAGTCAAACGAGCGCCGTTAGCATTAGTTCGTTCCCAGTCGCTATAGGTCCAGGGGGTAGCAGTGGTGTCAAAACCGGGATTAGTCGTTCCGCCACTGGTTGGGACTGAAATAGATTTTAGCTGGGCCTGACTACCGATTACTTCTATTTTGTTAGAGTCATAAACGTAATCCGCCGGTTGATCAAATGTCCAGGTGCTAGTGCTAAAATTACCGCCCAACTGTGCTAAACTAATTTGTCCGGTCGTATCAAAATTTATATTTTCACCACTGGCAAAACGACTGTCGCCTAACCAGGTTGATTGGCCGGCGCCGGCGCTCCAATCTGTTTGTATCCAATCTCTTGAATTCCAATTAGTTAAATAAGAAATTCTTTGCACTGAATTAGTTGTGCCTAATCTAATCGGCCAACTTACGTCAACTGTAATCTTTTTACTTTGCGAGTCAGTATATATTCCTGGGCAATCCACTATTTGCCCCAAACTATTTCGGCAAACATCGCTGAGGTTGATAGTGCGAGTGAATTTCCCGATTGTTTCAGTTGTATTCTCGCCAGAAAACTGCCAATACCCAGAATTATTATTGATAGAAACTTGGCCGTGATTTAATTCATTCCAAGCACTATCACGAACGGAACGAACCGCCTCCATTCCTGCTTGCGCCAAAGCCTCTGCCTTTGCCTGATCGCCGCCCTGCAATAAGGCCTGATCGCCGCCCATAGCAAAGCCGAGCAAAGAAGCGGCTACTAAACCAAAAATAGCCATGGCAATAATGACTTCTAAAATAGACTGGCCTTTTTCTTCTTTTTTAAAAATCATTTTTATTCAAAACAAAAATAGCTTAACGCTATTTAAAAATTACTTTTCTTGTACCAGGCCGGCGCTATTTATTTCCACTAAACGGCTGTTGTCTGAATTATAATAAATTGTAATGGTCCCGATATTATTAGGCAGGCCTAAATTCTGAGAAAAGTTTATGTCAACATAGCTGCTGCTAGCAATCAAGCCGGTTGTTTTGAGCGACAAAGCCTGACTAAGGATAACCTCTCTGTCAAAGATAATGTTGCGATCTGCGTAAGAACTACCTTGATACAAAATATATTTATATGGCTTGGTTAAAATGAAGCAGGCTCCATGCGCGCTACTATTATAGCTAGCTACGCCTCTTTCTCTAGCAGTTCTAAGAGTTTGGATAATCTGTGTAGTAGCTTCATCTATCTGAACAGAGCTATAAAGATTACTAAACACCGTTAAACCTACAGCGGCTGAAACTAAAATTATACTAATAACTATTAAAAATTCTACCAGGGTAAAACCATTTTTCATTTTTTTGTTTTAACTTTAAAGCTAATTTCTCATCCCGCTGGTTATGCTATAAATCGGCGTAATAATTGAAAGCGCTAAAAAACCCACTACCAAACCGATAATTATCAAAAGCACCGGTTCTATGGAGGCTGATAGGGATTTAGTTTCTTTATCCACTTCATCTTCGTAAAAATTAGCCAAATAAAACAATGAGTCTTCAAGCTTGCCCGATTTTTCCCCCACCATAATCATACGAACCATCATTACCGGATACAATCTTTTATAGTTAGCTAAATTTTCGGAAATTGTCATTCCCTTGTTGACGCTGGCTGCAATATTATTTAGAGATTGACGAAAATAATAATTATCCAAAGAATCTCCCGTAACTTTAAACGCCTCGTCAATATTTAAGCCGCTTTGCAAAAGCAAGCCGAGAGTACGGCAGAAACTGGCCAAGCTTAAATTACGAATAATATTTTTAACTAAAGGCAACCTGAGCAGCAGCCAATGTGTGACCGGATAGGAAAATTTTTGTCGGCAAATCCAAATTAAAAAAGCCGCCGTAGCTATCAAGATTATAAAAATGAATAAGCCGTAATTTTCTATTACCGAAGCAAGCCAAATCAAAACTTTAGTTGAAAGCGGCAGTTTTACTTTCAATCCTAAAAATAAAGGCACAATTTTAGGCAGTACCAAAAAAGCAATAACTAAACCTAGAAAAAAAGCAGCGACTAAAACTACGACCGGATACAACATGGCATTAATTACTTTAGCGCGCAGCTCTCTCTCCTTTTCTAACTGCTTTGATATACTCTCTAAATTCTCAGATAAAGTTCCCGAGCCTTCCCCAATGAGAATAGCGCTTCTAAAGATACCTGAAAAAACTTTCGGATATCTAGCTAAAGAATCGGCCAGACTTTGACCAGCTTCTACTGATTTTAAGACGCCAATTATAATTTTTTTGAATTTACCGTTAGTGGAATCAATAATTATTTGCAAAGCCTCGCTGATAGTAACGCCTGCCTTAAGCATTACTGACAAATTTTTGGCAAAGATAGCTTTCTGCGTCAAATTTATACCCCCGATACTTAATTCTGCTTCTAATATATTGGCAGTTTTTTTGTTATTTTTTGGCACAAAATATTATACTTTATTGTTAATTTCTAATTTTTAATTTTCAATTTTAAAACAATGCAATAATTTCTAATTTTATTAAACATTATTTAAGGTGCTGGAAATTTTACCAAAAATTAATGTCAGCTCGTGAGCTTCTTGCCACAATCTTCTTAACTCTTCTTTTCTCTCAGGATTGCTCTCAGCCATCATTTTTATCCAATATTTCGTCTCTTGTATTTCTTTGCGACAAATATAAATCTTATTCTTAAAATCCTTTTTAGAACTAGCGCCGTTAGCTTCGCAGTAATTAGCACCAACACTCGTAGAAGATCTGATTAGCTGGGAAACAATACTTTTATTTATTTCATCTTTTAAAACTGTACGTAAAAATTTTATTATTTCTTTACTGAATTTTCTGGTTCTCGCTTCTAAATCATACCCCATAGCCTCCTTGATCTAATAAATTATCAAATTAGATAATTAAAAATTGTTTAAAAATTAAAAATTAATTACTCTCTAGTGACTCGGAAAACTTCTGAAAAAGTAGTAATGCCGTTAAAAACTTTTTCAATTCCGTCTTCTAACATGGTCGTCATGCCCTGGCTGCGAGCGATCTTCATTATCTCGCCGCTGGAAGAATTTTTCACTATTTGCTCGCGAATTTTATCCGTCATTTCTAAAATCTCAAAAACCCCTAAGCGCCCGCTAAAACCAGTATTACTGCATACTTTGCAACCATTTCCTTTATAAAATAATATTTTATCTAAATTATTATGCCCCCTGTCTTTAAAATATTTAAGCAAATTGGGGTCGCTTTTAATAATATTTTTTTCTTCTTCAGATATTGCGTAAGCACTACGGCACTTTTCGCAAATTACCCTGACTAACCTTTGGGCAATAACGACATTAACGGTAGATGCGGCCAAAAAGGGCTCAATGCCCATATCCAAAAGGCGCGGTATAGTTGTCGGTGCGTCGTTGGTGTGCAAGGTTGACAGCACTAAATGACCGGTCAAAGCCGAATTAATCGCAATACCAGCTGTTTCCTCGTCGCGAATTTCGCCGACCATAATGATGTCAGGATCTTGGCGCACGATAGCGCGCAAGCCCTTGGCAAAAGTCAAATTAGTTTTAGTATCAACTTGAATTTGGCTAACGCCTTCAATGTCATATTCTACCGGATCTTCAATGGTGGCGATATGCACCTCTCTTTTATTTAAAATTTTTAAAATAGCGTAAAGAGTCGTAGTTTTGCCGCTGCCAGTCGGACCGGTGACTAAAATCATTCCGTGCGGATTTCTTATAGCCTGATTTATTTTTACCAAATCCTTATCGTTAATACCCAGGTCATTTAAACTAAATCTTCTATTTTTATCAGCTAATACGCGTAAAACCAAATTTTCCCCCTGAGTGACCGGTACAATAGAGACTCTGACATCTATTTTGTCATCACCTGATTTAAAAACTAGCTTGCCGTCCTGAGCGCTGCGATGTTCATCTGTGCGCATTTTGGCCATTATTTTAATTCTGGCGATAATAAAATCTGACAAATTTTTCGGTATTTCCAAAACGTCGTGCATAATGCCGTCAATACGAAAACGAACCAGTGTTTTGCGCGCATATGGTTCAATATGAATATCAGAGGCCTTATTTTGATAACCATATTGCAACAACAAATCAACCAACTTTATAAATAAATCGTCATGATCTTCTTTTGCTTTCTTCTTATCGTTTATTTCTGAAATAATCTTGCTAAATTCTTCTTGCAAGCTGGATTTATATAGCACTAATGATTCAACAATATCTTTTTGACCTGTATAATACGGGATGACCTTATCGCCAAATTGTTTTTGCAGTAAATGAACCATTTCTAAATCGCCAGGATTGGTCATACCGACTTTTATACCTTCCTTATCTCGAGCAAAGGCAATTACGCCTTTTCTTTTAGCCACCAATTCCGGCACTAAATTTAAAACCGCTTCATCTATTTTCTCCTGTTGCAAATTAACATAAGACACGTTAAATTCGTTAGCAATAAGCTGATTGAGCTGGTTGTCGCGTATTAAATCTTTTTCGACCAGCAAATCAGCGAGATTCTTTGCCTGCTCCCGCGCCTCCTTGGCTGCCGAATCAAAATCAGCCTCGGCTATTAAGCCAGACTGGACTAACATCTCCTTGAGCTTGCTATCAGTTATCTGCATTTATTTTAAATTTAAATTATAAATTACGAGCAATTATGTTTGCGGCCAAAACTTCTTCCACCTTTTTCACAATATCGTTGATCGGCGTATTGCTTTTTACTAAATAATCAACTACGCCTAACTTTTTGCCGCGCTCTACATCCTTTTTTTGCCCCAAATTAGAAAGAATAATAATTGGCAGTTTTTTATATTTAATATCCGTCTTAACCTCCTCTAAAATCTCAAAACCATTTTTATTGGGCATAATTAAATCTAGCAAAACTATATCTGGCGCTTCACTTTTTATCTTATTAATCGTTTCTATACCGTCACTGGCCACAATGACTGCGTAATTCTTGCGCGTAAATTTATCCGACAAAACTTTTGATAGGAATTTATCGTCTTCAGCGATTAAAATTTTTGCTTTTTCCCCGCCCGCCGCTTCGTTTTGTTTTGCTGCTTCTACCATATATAAACTATTTTTTAGCATTTTCTAATGCTTCTTTAATTTTTTCTATTACCTCATTGAGCGAATAGTTCGATTTTACCAAATAATCGTAACTGCCGGCTCGAAATGATTCGATTAATTTTTTTTCGTCATAAAGATTAGTTAAAATTAATACTGGGACGTCGCTGATCTTTCTTAATTCTTTTAACATTGTTAAGCCGTCCATAATTGGCATAATAATATCAAGCAAGACTATGTCTGGCTGCTCCTGCATAACAGCGCGCAAACCTTCTTCACCATTACTAGCCACGATACTTTGCCAGCCTTCTCTTTGCACTTTATCGCCAATAGCTTTTTGCAGTTTTAATTCATCTTCAACGATTAAAACTTTATAGGATTTAACTTTTGGTTTTGATTGAAAAATCATATTTTTAAAATTAATAATATTATATTTTAGCGCTCATACCTTCTTCTTCGCTAACTAGGCCGCGCTCGCCGCTGCGAGCCTCACTGCCTGACAAAGGTAAAGTAAAATAAAAAGTAGTGCCCACACCTTCTTCTGACTCAAACCAGATTTTGCCGCCAGACGCTTCTACTAACAATTTGGATATGTAGAGTCCAAAACCGGTGCCGCCGGTATCAATTTTAGCGACATTGTCGGCTCGAAAAAACTTTTGGAATATGCGTCGTTGAAATTTTTTAGGAATGCCGATGCCAAAATCCTTAACGCTCACCACAATATCGTTTCGCCTTTTAGCCAGAGAAATTAAAACGCGATTTTCTCCGGTTTTGTTCTGTGAATACTTAACAGCATTGGAAACTAAGTTGCTTAAAACTTCGCGGATTAAAGATGGATCGATCTTAATTTTGGGCAATACCTCTCTAGGGTCGTTAACAATTACTTGGCAATTATTGGCCCGAGCTACTGGCAAATAATAGCCAACCACATCTTTGGCTAATTTAGTTAAATCGGTAAATTTAGGTTCTATTCTAATACGCGCCGCCTCTAAACGGGATACGTCTAATAAATCGTTTACTAACTTTACCATTCTTGTGTTTGATTCCATTACCTGCCTAATATAATCCTTCTGCCCTGGATTGAGCTCGCCAAGTTCACCATTATACAACTCTTCAATAAACCAACGAATGGCGGTCAAGGGTGTGCGTAGTTGATGAGAGGCCAATGATACAAATTCTGTTTTTAGAACATCTATTTCTTTTTCTTTGGTTAAATCGCGAAAAATAACTACGCAACCGTCAATACTTCCCCTGTCGTTTTTATAAGGTGAAACGCAGCCTGATATTACCACCTTTTTACCTTCTTTATTTATAATTATAGATACATTACCCAAATCTTTTTTCTTGTTGACTTCTATGATGCTAGCAATAAATTTATCGTTCAAAATTAATTTACGATTACGATAAATTTTTAAAATGCTGCTATAACGCTGGCCGACGACTTCTTCTATTTTATATCCGGAAATATTGGCGGCTGTCTGGTTAAAAGCCGCAATACAAAAATCTTTGTCTATTACCGCGACTCCATCACTAATATTAGATAAAATTGCTTCAACTTGATCAAAACTAAATGTTTTTACTGCTTTACTGCCAATGTTTTTTTTACTTTTTCCGTAATCAATAATCCTTTTTATTTTTTTAAGCATGAGTTGTTAATTAGATATTCTATGTCTATATTATTATAACATAAAATAAATAATCCAGACAATAAAAATAGACCGCCTATAAAGACGGCCAATTTTACCTTGGCTTTTAAATTTTTACTTCTTAACTCTCCCCAGCAGGCAAGAAGCATAAGACTTGGCTCGTTTTAAAATACTCTTAGCTTCCTGGCTAGTTTCTTCCGGATAGCCTAGTTTTGCTAAAATACTCTTTGCCTTTTCAATATC
Organism: Patescibacteria group bacterium; assembly: GCA_022705905.1. Classification (GTDB taxonomy): domain Bacteria; phylum Patescibacteriota; class Patescibacteriia; order Patescibacteriales; family UBA12075; genus JAKJDO01. The sequence goes on along the minus strand of JAKJDO010000007.1, from coordinate 6,142 downwards.
GCCTTCAAAAACAACAGTCTGGTTAGCTACGTCAACTTTTACGTTAGTTATTCCTTCTTTTTCTAAAGAAGAAGCGATCATTTGCTCGCAGCCACCGCATTTTATATTGACAACTTTTAGCGTATTCATAAATTTAAATTAGTTGTTTTTTTTAACTAAATTTTCAATAGCGCGTAACACTTCAATCGGAATGGCAAAAATTACCGTATTGGACTGATCTGAGCTTAAATCATTTAAAGTATTTAAAGTTCTAAGGTGTAAGGCGCCATCAGCTGCTGATAAAGTATTAGCGGCCTTGGCTAAATTATCAGCTGCGATAACCTCGCCCTCGGCTTTTATAATTACCGCCCTCTTTTCTCTTTCTGCCTCTGCCTGCTTGCCAATCACTCTTTTTAATTCTTCTGGCAAAGTGACATCTTTTAATTCTACTGAACGGACGTCAATTCCCCAGGCGTCTGTCGCTTTATCAACGATAGATCTTATTTTCTCCGCAATCGCTTCGCGGCCGGAAAGCAATTCATCTAAATTAACTTCACCAACGACATTGCGCATTGTAGTCTGCGCCAATTGTGAAACGGCATAATAAAAATTTTCCACCTCAATCACCGCCTTCTCGGCGCTGCCCACTTTATAATAAATTACGGCATTCACTTTTACGGAAATATTATCTTTGGTAATCGCCTCCTGATCCGGTACGTCAACTGCCTTTATTCTCATGTCAATTTTTTGGTAGGTTTGAAAAATCGGAATAACTAAACGCCAACCGGGATCCATAATTCCTGTGTATCTCCCCAAAGTAAACTTTACTCCTCGCTCGTACTGATTAATCTGTTTGATGGAAACCAAGATGATTGCCAGCACGATGACTAAAATTACATAAATAGGCATAATTTTTTATTTAATAATTAACTAATAATTATTTAATAACATTCTTATTTATCATATATAACAAATATTAATTTTGCATTAAACTACCCATTACATCTCAATTTTAACACAAAGGGGTCAAATAATAAATAAGTTTGCAACGCGAGCATTAAAAAATTTAAACAAAAATTACTCTGAAGTTCTTTAAAAACCCATGGGGTTTGGGGTGCGGAATTGAGCGCCAATAAAAAATCCCCTCCTGAGGAGGGGTGTCGCGCCGCGCGGGATGGGGTGGGTCTTATTACATATAATAACACACCCCTGTATCCCCTCTCCAGAGGGGAATTTTTTCATTTTTTCCTACTCGCTCTCACTCTCTCAATTTCCGTCAAAAATATCTTCCGAATCCTGACGCTCTTCGGAGTTATTTCTAAATATTCATCGTCTTTCATTATACTAAGTCCTCGTTCCAAGGTAATATCAATTGGCGGAGTTAAACGAATAGCTTCGTCCGAACCGGAAGCGCGCATATTGGTTAGTTGCTTACCTTTAATTGGGTTGACGGCTAAATCATGACCTTTAGCGACGTTGCCAATAACCATGCCTTCATACACTTCCGTATTAGCACCGATATATAAAGCGCCTCGTTCTTGTAAATTAAATAAAGAAAAGCCAAGCGCTTTACCGCTCATCATCGAAATCATCGAGCCCAAATCAGTTTTTTCAATGTCACCAACGTACGGTTTAAAACCGATATTATGCGTGCACATTATACCCTCGCCTTTCGTATCAACGATGAATTCATTGCGATAGCCCAAAAGGCCGCGCACTGGAATTTCAAAAAGTATTCTAGCCATACTGCCTTCAGCTTTCATTTCTGTCATCAAACCTTTGCGCTTTGCCATTTTTTCAATGACTACGCCCGACATTTCCGACGGCACATCAATCGTCACTTCTTCAAACGGTTCGTGCTTCACGCCGTCGATGTCTTTGATAATAACTTTCGGTTGTGAAACCTGCAGTTCATAACCTGCGCGGCGCATATTTTCAAGTAAAATCGCGATATGCAACTCACCGCGTCCGTAAACCTTATAATGGTCAGTACTGCCGAAATCTATTTTTAAACCAACGTTAACTTCGAGTTCTTTTTGTAGTCTCTCGCGCAACTGACTGTTAGTCACGAACTTGCCTTCGCGTCCGGCAAACGGAGAATTGTTAACTAAAAATTCTAGAGAAATAGTCGGTTCATCAATGGCAATAGCCGGCAGCGGCTCTTGCTCGGCGTTCGCGCAAATCGTTTCGCCGATATAAATATCCGGTAGCCCGGCAATCATAACAATATCACCAGCGCCCGCTTCTTTTACTTCTTTTCTCTTCAGTCCCTCAAAAGTAAATAGTTTAATAATTTTTCCGGTCCGCGTTTCGCCATCCGCTTTTTTAATAACAACATTATCATTATTTTTTACAACACCTTCATAAATTCTACCAATCGCTAAGCGACCGATATAATTATCGTAAGCCAAATTGAACGGTTGAATAAGAAATGGTTTATCTAGAGCTTCGGGTGAAGATGCAGGTTTAACTTTCTCTAAAATAACATCAAGTAAAGGCATTAAATCTTTACCTTCGTCTTCCATTTTTAATTTAGCAATTCCCTGCTTCGCGATCGCGTAAACGGTTGTAAAATCCAGCTGCTCGTCGTTTGCGCCCAAATCTAAAAATAATTCATAAACCATTTCTAAAACTTCCGGAACTATCGCGGCTGGCTTATCAATTTTATTTATCACGACAATCGGTTTTAAACCTAAAGCTAAAGATTTTTTCAAAACGAATTTAGTCTGTGGCATCGGTCCTTCCTGCGCATCAACGACGAGTAAAACCGAATCAATCGAACGCAAAACGCGCTCGACTTCGGAACCGAAGTCGGCGTGTCCGGGCGTATCCACGATATTGATCTTTGTATCTTTGTATAAAACCGAAGTATTCTTCGAATAGATCGTAATACCTCTTTCTTTTTCTAAGTCATTCGAATCCATACTAACTCCTTCTTCAGTCATACCGGTTTGGCGCATCAAAGCATCGGTCAAAGTAGTTTTGCCGTGATCAACGTGAGCTATAATTGCGATATTTCTTATTTCCATAATTTCTCCATTGTCATCCTGAGCGCAGCGAAGGATCTCTGGTTAATTGACATTAAGTTTAAATGCCATCAACAGCTCATATTAAGCTCTATGCGTCTTTACCAGAGATTCTTCGCCCGCCTAGGGCGGACTCAGAATGACAAAATAAAAAGTGGCAGAAAAGTCGCCAACTTTATTGTTTTATACTATACATAATTTCATATGATAAGTCAAGGACAAAAAACCAACATGGCACTATATTCAGATCGTCATTATCTTATTGTATCCGCCGGCTACCGCAAAATAATTTCTAAATCCACTTGCTAGCCTATCTTCTATTATTGCTTGTCGGTATTGATAAGTATTAAAATGCATTAAGGTTCCTAAATACGAATTAACGCTAGCCCTTATTTTATCTTTCACAATCTTGTTTTCAACTTTATTATTAACTAATAGCCAATTACAATGCCTTATTTTTTTGGAAATATTCTTTTTTATCCTTTCGGCCATTATGATTCGATGCGGAAAAATACGAACTCCTAAAAATTCAACGCCATACTCAATCGGCTGCAAATAAATTTTACGGGGATGAACTTTTAGACCCAGTCTGTCGGACAGATAATCTGCCGCGATTTTGATAAATTTTTTTAAAAATTCCTTATCTTCATGCACAATTACCATATCATCAACATAACGCCCGTAATATCTTATCCCTAAGTTATGCTTGACAAAATGATCAAAAACGTCCAAATAAAAATTAGAAAACGTCTGACTGGTTAAATTCCCGATGGGCAATCCTTTCTGACTGCTAACGGCGCCGAACATGCTTTTACCTGGTGGCAATTTTTGCCATTCAGTTAAACTGCTTTTTCTAACGCAAGCGATAGTCGGGTCATTAAAAATTATTTCTCGGCAAAGCTGTAATAATAAATCATGGTCATCATTTTTGTATTTAGCGGCTGTGAATTTTTCCAGCCGTCGATATAAAATATCTTTATCAATATCAACAAAATAATTTTTAATGTCTAATTTTAAAACGTAGGCTGGTCTGGTATAATTCTGCGTGCATTGTCTGATAAATCTAACTACCCGTCTAATGCCGAATAGCGTGCCCTTGTCTTGCCGGCAGGCATAGCTATCATAAATAAACTGCTTGGCAAATAGCGGATTAAACCGATTGACAACCAAATGGTGGACTACCCGATCTCTAAAATCAGCGGCAAATATTTCTCGCCTCACTGGTCGCTTAACAATAAAGGCTATGTGCCGGCTCGTTTTATATCTGCCAGAAATTATTTCATGGTATAAATTCAATAGCTTATTTTCGTAATCAATTTCAAATAGTAAGGCGTTAGCCGTATTTCTTTTATGCTGGCGGCATAAATAATACGCCTCTAGCAAATCTGCAAAAGTTATCATAAGGCATCTTTTTAAAAACGAGCCCAGATGATTCAGGGCTCGTTTTTTCCAGAAATGATATCATTTTTTTAACAAACTGCTAATGCAACGAACATAGTTACCGTTATTCTTGTTGTTCGTGTTCTGGTTGCCATTGTTGAAGTTCTGGTTCCAGGCGTTGTTGCTCGAGTTCTCGGTAGACGACCAATAGTTGTTAGTCGTAAAACCGCGGCGTTAAAAAATAAAGGCTTTACGCTAAAAGCATAGAATTATGCTTTAGCATCATCAGGCAAGCGTTGCCCCGCCCTCTCCTTGCGAAGCCTGCCTGCCGGCAGGCAGGGAGAGGGGCGGAGTGAGGTGGCCTGTCCCTTTATGGGAGTTTGTTAAAAAGAATTGCGCTCGCTTGCCAAAACGTTGGCTTTGGCAATTCCGGCACTTTTCTGTCATCCCCGCCTACCGGCAGGCAGGCTGAACGGAATGAAGGATCCCGCGACGCTCAGCATGACAGTATTTTTTATTTCCACGACTCTTCCACCATATCCTTCCACTCCGAATTCAGGCTATTTATTAAATCTATTTTCTTTTTTCTAAGCCAGCCCTTGATTTGTTTCTCTCTGGCAATGGCGTTTCTAACGTCGGTAAATGTTTCGTAATAAACAACTTTATTAACATTATAACGAGCAGTGAAACTATTTTTCTTTATTTTTTCTTTGTGTTGATTGTCTCTTTTAAATATATTATTTGTAACGCCCGTATATAAAACCGTATGTCTTTGGTTGGTGCTAATATATACAAAATAATATTTTTCTTTCATATTTTTTCCTCTGTCATCCTGAACGGAGTGAAGGATCCCGTGATTAGCGCGAAGGCCGCGGGATTCTTCGCCTGTTGGCTCAGAATGACAAAATTTGTCGGGATACTTCGTCCCGAATACTCAAGACTCAGTATGACAGCGTCTTTTGTGAGTCAAAATGACGTTAATTTTTTTTCCAGCCGTTGGCTTGCCGGCCGACAGCATCCATCATCTCTATAATTTCCGCCTGTTTTTTGATGGGAATAATTTTTATATCGCTAGCCAGCCTAATCTGTAATTTAATAATTTCTAAGTTGTCCAATAAATTTTCCAAACAGCCTTGCTTTTCCTGATGTTTATTCGCTCGATAAATCAATCGTATTAATTCCAATCCGTCTCTTTTTAGATCCTGGCCCAGCGTATATTTATATTCGCGCGGCCAATCGCGCGTCGCTTCAAATATTTTTAATATCAATCTATACGAGTCGCGATATATCGGTAAAGTGTAATAAAGAGCCATAAATTAATTTTCAAATTTCCAAATTTTCAATTTCCAAGACAATGATTTAATTTTTTAATTTCTAAATTTTAACTATTTTTACCTAATATTAAATAACTAATACAAACTATTGACAAATTATATATTTTTGATATAATAATTATGTCAAGTACGGGTCGCAAATCGCACCCCAGAAATCCGAGTTTCTCATCCGAGATCTCGGATTTTTGTTTTTACAAATTTTTATGGTACAATATTTCTTGCGGAGTTAAAGGGGTCATCGCTGGTGCGGCTACTCGTACTTGACATTCGGGTTCAGGGGTTCGATTCCCCTTGGCTCCACCAAAGTTGATTAGTCGCCTCGCTCGGCGCTTCGCGCCTCGCTTCGGCAGGCATTTCCGCAAGGAAATGCCAAGGGTTTTTGAAATCAATCGCCAATTTTCCCGCTGCAAGGCGGCGGTTCAC